>DATIAI010000136.1:0-4614 GCA_035458065.1 Algoriphagus sp.
ATTTTCTTATTGACAAAACATTATGTTCCAAAATTGGATGTCGGGTTCAATTACATCTATGCTGTATATCTATTCATCCTCAGTAATGCCGTAATTTTTTCAACCACGCTGAGTTACCAGGTAATTTTGGTCACCCAGGCAATAGTTGTTTTGTATGTGTTATTTGTCGCCTGGGCTACCCTTAGATTGGGATATCGGCCGGCACGATATTACCTGGTGGCATGGTCTGTATTTATGATCGGGATCTTCCTCTTTGTATTTAGCGAGATGGGTTTCATTCCAACCAATAACTTGACCGCTTATATTATGCCATTGGGATCGGCGCTGGAGGTGGTCTTGCTTTCTTTTGCTTTGGCGGATAAAATCAACATTCTCAAGAAGGAAAAAGAAGACGAGCAGGCTGAAAAACTCCAGGTCCTCAAAGAAAATGAGAACCTCATCCGTGAGCAAAACAACATGCTTGAAGAAAAAGTTAGATTGAGGACAGATGAATTGGAACTGGCCCTAAGAACTCTTCAAAATACCCAGAGCCAACTTGTCAATCAGGAAAAAATGGCTTCCTTGGGTCAGTTGACAGCAGGGATTGCGCATGAAATCAACAACCCGATCAATTTTGTGAGTTCAAATATCACTCCTTTGAAGCGGGATATCAAGGACATCATGGAGGTCATCGAATTTTACAGGAATTCCGGTAATAGGGAGTTTTCGGAAACTACAAAAAAAGAAGCGAGACAACTCGAAGAAGACCTGGAGTTGGATTACGTGCTGGAGGAAGTAGAGCAATTGCTCAAAGGAATGGACGACGGAGCTAAGCGGACAGTTGAAATCGTCAAAGGTCTCCGCATCTTCTCACGTGTGGACGAGCAGGACATCAAAAAAGTGGACCTTCACGATGGGATCAACAGTACTTTGATTTTGCTAAACAGTACGATTCCCGGCAAAATCCGGATTGTCCGTGAATTTGGCGAATTGCCCATGGTGGAATGCCTGGCCGGCAAAATCAATCAGGTGTTTATGAATATCCTGAATAATGCCGTTCATGCACTGGCTGACCATCTGGATAAAATTGCGGATCCAAAAATCACCGTGCGAACCAAAGCATTTGCCGATCATGTGGTGGTGGAAATGGAAGACAACGGTCCGGGCATGCCGGAAAATGTAAAACAGCGAATTTTCGAACCTTTTTTTACTACAAAGCCCGTTGGAAAGGGTACAGGTTTGGGGCTTTCCATAGTTTATTCTATTATTGAAAATCACAAAGGTACCCTGGAGGTAAATACAGAGGAAGGTCAGGGCACTACTTTTATCATTTCACTTCCGATATATCAAAATGCCCCAAAGTATGAGTGATAAAATTCACGTGCTCTATATCGATGATGAGGACAATAACCTCAAATCATTTAGAGCAACCTTGCGAAAGGACTTCAAAATATTTACAGCAATTGATGCTGAAGAGGGTCTTAGGATAGCTCAGGAAGAGGAAGTCCATGTGGTGATTGCCGACCAACGGATGCCTGGGCTGACGGGCACGGAGTTTTTTGAGCGAATGGTCAAGATCAACCCGGATCCGATCAGAATCCTGCTTACCGGGTACTCAGATATTGCAAGTGTGATTGATGCGATCAACAAGGGGGAAGTTTATCGCTTTATTGATAAGCCTTGGAATATTGAGCAGATCAAAAATTCCATCAAAAATGCCGCTGATATATACTTCATGAGGCGTGAGCTCAAGGAAAAAAACCTGAAGCTTCAAAAGTTGCATTCGGAGATGAACCAGTTCGTCTATAGTTTATCCCATGAACTTAGAGGCCCTTTGATGAGTATTTCGGGCGTTTCGAAGCTGGCAAAAATGGAGGTTAGCGAACCAAATGTCCTTGAGTATTTCGAAATGATCGATTCGGCCACGGGCAAGCTGGATGATTTTATTTATAAAATGCTGGACTTTTACCGGTCTACCAAGATCGACCATAAAATCACCCAAATTGATTTCAAAGATGTAGTCAATCAGCAGATGATTGCCTATCGTGAGAAGTTTGACCTGACTCATTTTCATGTTGACGTCCAAGTCAACCAGCAGCATGAATTCTATTCGGACGATGCCAAAATTCGGGTTATCCTCAATAATCTGTTTAGCAATGCCGTCCAGTTTCAAAAGGATCAACCCGATCAAAAGCGCATCAGCCTCACCGTGGATGTGGTCGAAGACCAGGCCATCATCGTCTTGGAGGATAATGGAATTGGCATTGAGGAGCGATATAGAGAGGAAGTTTTCAACCTTTTTGCTAGAGCTACCCAAAAAAATGTGGGAACAGGCTTAGGGCTTTACATGGTCAAAGAGGCGGTGGAGCAAATGGGCGGCAAGATCAAATTAGATTCTGAAGTAAACCATGGCACCACTATGACGGTGACTCTTCCGAGTTTGAATAAAGGGATATCTTAAAAGCTGATATTTGCCGGGGGATTGTATCTTTGCCCCGGCAAGAGGCCATTTTTTATCCAAAAAGAATAAATATGATTAATCCCTGGCATGACGTCAACATTGGGAAAAATGCTCCTGAGTATGTAATGGGCGTTATTGAAATCCCAAAAGGTTCCAAAGGTAAATACGAGCTCGACAAAAAAACCGGTATGCTGATGCTTGACCGTGTTTTGTTTTCGGCAGTCCATTATCCTGCTAATTATGGTTTTATTCCTCAGACATTCTGTGAAGACCATGACCCTCTGGATATATTGATTATTTCCCAGATCGACATCCCTTCCATGACTCTGGTGCCTGCCAAAGTAATTGGCGTGATGCGAATGATTGATGGCGGTGAAGCGGATGATAAAATCATCGCAGTCGCTGCGGGAGACCAGTCCGTAAATTACATCAATGACATCGACGAACTTCCTCCACATTTGATGAAAGAAGTTCACAGATTCTTTGAGGATTACAAAAAGCTGGAAAATAAGGAAGTGAAAGTGGAAGACTTTCTTGGAAAAGAAGATGCAATGCGGATCATCAGAGAAAGCATTGATCTATACGACAAAAATTTTAGAACCAGAAAATAACCAAAAGCCTGAGCAATCAGGCTTTTTTCATTTTGATCATCTGTTTGGCTGCTTTTTTCTTGAGATAGGTTATCAGATCGGTATAGGCTTCATGTTCGTGATTGGAAACCGAAATCGAATTTTTATCTGAAAAAGCGATCGTCACCTGCTTGAATTCTTTTTTGTTGGCCAGTATGGTTTCTTCTTCCCAGGCAAGAATTTCTGTCACGGGATAGGTTTTTGTAAGCCTTCTCAAAGGTAGCCTGACCACAATTTGTTCTTTTCCGGCAGTGATAAATCTCCAGCCCGCCATCATTTTTACCAGAAGCATCAAAATCACCACTGTGATCAGCGAGCAGGCAATGAGGTAAAACCATAGTCCAAAGCTTCCTTTATAGGTAAAATCTCTCATCAAAAGGACCAATCCTGCGAACAGAAACAATAATACCAGGCTTAAGGAAATGTATGTGGAGATTTTTGGCTTAATGACTACCATGAATTCGCTGCAGTTCGGAGAGTTTTTCCCGGGCAAAAGTCTCCAATTCTCTGAAGAAAGCGAAGAAAATCAATTCAAATTCTGCTTCTTTTTCCAGAAGCACCTCTGTGGCTTCATTCATTTTGGAATCAAAAATGGTCCGTTGGGTCAGGCCGTTCAAAGCTTTTTGAATGCCGGAAATTTCCCTGTAGTGATACAGCCAATTCTGACTTTTCATCCAATAAAACATTTCGCCGAAAGATTCCGGAAGCTCCTCGAGATAGGCTTCCATTAGTTTATAGGTCTGATTCACAAAGTTTTCCAAGGGGATGTCAGAATACTTTTCCCAGTTTTTTCCCAGAAAATAATCAAAGAATATGTCCGTGATGACAGTCGAATAATGCCTGAACTTCGGTCTGAGATACGATTGTCCAGCCTTGACCAATGGATGGGAATCGGTAAACATATCGATTTCCCGGTGGAGGAGAATTCCGACCTTAACATCGCCGTGATATTGAAAAAGGTCCTTGCCCTTCACGAAATCGGCAGCAAAATTACCAACCAGGATTCCTTCCTGACCAAAAGAGAGATATGCGTGGGCGAGAAAGTTCATCTTATTTTTTTGAAGGATAAACCCTCAGACTTTTGCTTAGTTTGTACCCTAAAATAAGGATAGATGCCGAATATCATCGAAGAACTCAAGCAGGGCCTCAAACTTCTCAAACTCGAGTGGTCTGAGGACCTTGCCCAATACAAGAAAAAGTTTCTAAACACATCACTTGCTGATAAGAAAAAAGAGGGCATCACATGGCATCCCATTCAGCTCAAAAAGAGCAAAATTGGAATGGGGGAGCGGCTTTTGGTGGAGGTTGAGCGTTTGGATTCCAACTATCCTTCCGCATTCTCTTCAGGTAAATCGGTGACTTTTTTCTCTACTCATGAAGGATATCAAGGTGCCGAGAATCGAGTCAACGGAGTAGTGAACCAGGTGAAAAAAGATTCAATGGTGGTGACTCTTCAGGCAGATGAACTGCCAGATTGGATGCAGGACACTCGGTTGGGAGTGGATTTGCTATTTGATGAGGCAAGTTACAGAGAGATGGAGTCGG
>DATIAI010000137.1:0-2473 GCA_035458065.1 Algoriphagus sp.
TTTGATCATCGATTCAGGTGAATCAATTATTGATACCAGAAACTTGGTTGAGTACGTCAAAAAAGTCTATAGCTCTGTGTCTGAAGATGGGAAGTTTCTTTACATTTTTGATAGGGAAAAGCTGATTCTCCAAGAAATTGACCTGAATTCTTTGAAACTAGTCAATAGATATCCATTCGAACTGGAGGGTCCTGATGGAGTAAGTAGGTTTGTCGATAATTTTAAAATCCTTTCTTCGGGAGATTTTTTGGTGACAGATATTCTTGGAAATGCTTCCTACTTCTCCAAAACAGGCAAAAAATTAAAAAGCATAAAATTAAATGGAGAAGATCTACTTCAGAAAACGAAATTAGAACCTGGAGCAATAGGTAATAATTTGTTTGTGGACTTGAAATCGAAAAAACTCTATTCGCTTCCTCGCAATTTTAGAACTAAGGAAATTTATTTTGCTGTCATGGATTCTGTCGGTCAGACAGGGGAAATTTTTGAAATCCCGGAATTCTTCAGACTTTTTGACTTCAGTGTCGAATTCAATTCAGGAGGCGGAGGGAGTTCACAAGGGGAACAACTTCAGCTTCAAAAACCAAACAATTTAGTCCTACTTTCTTCCACATTTGGGAATGCAGTATATGTCTATGATCCAAAGCTAGACAGTCTTTACTATAAAGCATTTCCTCATGAGTTAGCGCCTTTAGAAAAAGAAATCGAGATCAAAAATCAAGTCTCGAGTGAGGGAGAATTCCAAGCCGAAATTGAAAAACTCTACATCCAGATTGAATATGGAGAGTTTTATTGGGATGAGATCAGTCAGCGCTATTACCGTTTTGCGCGTATTGGACTTCCGCGAGCCGCACCTGATTCACCCAAAAAATATGAGTTTTTTATGTTCGCATATGATCATAATCTGGATCTAAAGGGCGAAACCAAGCTTCAGGGATTAAGCGAAATACCTGAAAGCGGTTTCTTCAAAGACGGCAAGCTTTGGTCTTATGTGAATGTGGAAGATGAATTGGGCTTTGCTGTATTCACTTTTAACTTCTAAACCCTGCCTCATGAAAAACCCGCTTAAACTTTTGGCGATTGCCGTATTGTTTTCTTGCTCTGAAAATGAGGAAAAGTCAAGTTCCAATATCCTCGAAAATCTCAAGTTTACAGTGGATACGGTAGTGGTGGATCCGGGAGATGATTTTCTAAACCTATCCCGTGGACTTTGGCCTTATACCCTGACTAAGGACAAATCCCAACTTTACTTTTTTGAAATTAGCCCTTTTCGGCTAGTTCAGGTAGATTTGGACCAGTTAAAAGTTTTGAAGAAAACTCCATTCGAGGAAGAAGGGCCAAATGGAATAGGCTCTTATTTGTCTGGCTTGGAAATAGCCCCCAATGGAAACCTCTTTTTGAAAAGCAATGCAACAGTAGGGGTTTTTGACCAGGCAGCCAAAAAACTTCAGGATCTCAAGTTTGTACCATCCGGAATTGATTCGGCATTGGCCGAAAACTCCTCCGCTCTCTATTCCAGAGCTGTGTATGATTTCGAAACCGGAAAAATTTATACTCAACCGACCTTCCAAGAAGCCGGTGAATACAGCCTGTTTATACTCAATCCGGAAACCCAGTCTGCCAGATCTCTTCCTATACCCAAAATGAAAATAGTGGGAGACTATAGTGGGACGATTACCATCAAATCCGGGAAATCAATTGCGATGTATTTTTATAGTGTAGCAAGTTTTTTCACGTTTTTTCCCGGAGAATTATTCGTGACCAATAGTGCCATGAGTGGTATTTACAGATATAATTCGCAAACAGAACAGCTGGAATTTATAGATATCCAGCACCAGACGGTCCCCAATTTGATGGATGTCGAAATTATTAAAAACCCAACCAAAGTAGCCCAGGCCGAGGAAAATCAACAAAAGATACTTGAACAACTAAACTACATGGAGTTGATTTGGGACGATTCACGCCAGATGTACTTTCGCTTTGGAGAGAAAAGCTTCAAAGGCGCAAATCAGGGAGATCCTGTCAGCTACGAAATTTACCTTTTTGCCTATGACAAAGATTTCAAAGTCTTAGGGGAAACCTTGGTGGAAGACTTGAAAACGCCTCCTCGTTCGTCTTTCTTCAAAAACGGCAAGCTCTGGTCCTTCGTGAATGTGGACGATGAATTGGGTTTTGCGGTGATTGATTTTAAATTTTAGAACTATACAAAACAACTTTAGCTGATTCTTGGAATTTGGCTTTTTATTTCGGTATGTTCCCAAGAGAAGAAAACTGATTCCACCGATTCGAATTTGTTTGAAAACCTGACTGTCCCCGGCAACACATTTCAAGTGGACATAGGCGAAAAGTTGATCAATGTGAGGGATTATGAAAAATTTACGCTTAATCCCAACAGCAAAACTGGGTAAGATGGTCAATTATAAAGAACTGTTTTTTGACCCAACCAGACAGCTGTACTTTCGCTTGGTTTCTC
>DATIAI010000138.1:0-3713 GCA_035458065.1 Algoriphagus sp.
AAAATGATTCAGCGCGTTCAAACCATATTTCTTTTCCTTGTGGTCGTTGCCATGGGAATTACCATCGGTTCACCGATTTGGGAGCAAGTCGACGCAAGTTCGGCCACAACCAATTCATGGAATCTAACGGCTTTCAGTCTGTCCAACCTCGATCCAGCAGGTGTGGAAATTCAGTCAACCTCTAAGTGGTACATTGCGGCATTGGCCTCTTTTGCTGGATTGTTGGCGCTCATTTCCATTTTTCAATATAAAAATCGGGCTAGACAGATGATGCTCAATATGATCAACAGCCTTCTGATGGTAGGATTGGTCGCTGTTGTGTTTTTGACTACCAATGGAATCAACCAGGAAATTGCCTCCCAAGTGGCGGGTTCTTACCAGATTGGCTTCTGGGCAATTTTGGCTGCTATGGTCTGCAATATGCTGGCAAACCGATTTATCAGAAAAGATGAAGCTCTGGTTCGCTCCGTGGATAGAATTAGATAGAGCGAACCAAGATGTCAAAAGCAAGATTCAAGACCATTTGACTTAAGTTTCTCCTTATAAATTTTAAAAAGTAGAAAGCCGGCGACTCGCTGGCTTTCTGCTTTTATTCAGTTTGGTTCCTATTACCAAAAGCGAATCCCGATTGTAGGATAGAAGGTTTTGAGATTTTCCGTCCCGATGATTCCAACTTGGATTGAAATATTATTGTTGATTCCCCGCTTGTAAAATGCCTGCATTGTAGTGCCGGTGAAAAGTTGACTTTTATCCTCATTGACTAAAATCCCCACCCCAAACATGTTGGCGCTGTTGGATTTCGGATCACTTCGATCCCATCTGTATTCCAGGTTTGCAAACCAATTGCTGTTGACTTTGATGTTTCCGTCTATTCTTTCGGGAAAGAATATTTTGTTGGTAAAAGATCCACCGATGTCGAATTTCCTAAAATTGAACATAACTCTACCTCCGATTTCAGGAGTAAATTCGCCTCCGGTATAGTCCATGCCAATGACTGCGCCGAGTTCCAGTTTATCGGCATAGGGAAGGTAGTCTCTCTCCAAGTCCAGAATCACAGCATCGACTTTTGTTTGGGGATATTCCTCGCTAAGCCTATAGGTAAGGGTTTTGAATTCAGGGAATTCGGTAGTCTTTTTAAGAATTGGCGTGAATTTTTCCTGAAGAAAGCTGAGTTCATATTCAGAGTTGTTAAACAACAGCAGCAATTTGCCCTCGTTTGGGAAGTCAAAGGCGAGTGTGTCAGTGACAGGAAATTCCTCATTTAGCTTTTCAAGATAATTTCCGAAGGGTTTGTTTTCAATTTCCTGTGCAAAACTCCATTGGCAACAGAGCAAAGCAATGCCAGTGAAGAGAGTGAATCTTTTCATTTTCGATGAGTTTAAATTATTGGATTAGTTGTTTATTTCTAAGATTAAGGGTCTTGGAGGTGGAGTGGAGGCCTGTGGTTGAGGGCTGGGGATTCCTTCGTTTCTTCCAAAAGAGGTTTTTATTTGTAATCCCGGTTTGTGTTTGCTCCAGGAGATGCTGACTTCGTGAAGCGTTTTAAGTTTACTGGGTTCCGAGATTTTCTCTTCCGGCAAACTGAGACTGAGATTATTCAGATGATTGGGCTTCACCTCAGGAAGGTTGATTTTTGGAATTTCAATCAATTCAACTTTCCGAGAAACAGGCTTTTCTGGAGTTGAAGCTTCCTGAGGAAATTCAATAGTTGTGACAGTTGGTGAAGCTGATTGAGAAGATTCCAGGGTCGATTCTTTCCTTTCTTTTTCCGCTGGTTCACTATTGCTTTCCGTTACCAAATCCTGAGTTTTATTTTCGACGTCCGAATTGAGGTTGTTTAAAGCCATTCCCCCAACCAATAGAAAACCCAACAGAGAAGCAGCTACACCCCATTTTATCCAGATCGGAATAGTTTTTTTGCGATCCATTTCCAATGTGATCCTTTCCCAAGCATCCTCATTCGGGGAATATAGTGGCAACTGGGAAAGATGACTTCCAAGTTGGGATTCAAAGTCGGAGCGCTGCACTATTTTCCCCCAACTGTCGGGATTTGGGCTGTGTTCTTTCAGATTTTTCATGCCTGTAGCAGCGTTTTGATCCGGGTCTTCAACAATTTCCTTGCATAATTAAGCTGGGATTTGGACGTGCTTTCACTGATACCCAACATTCTGCTTGCCTCCAAATGAGGGTAGCCTTCCACAGCAACCAGCATAAAAACCGCCCGGGCCCCGGCTGGAAGATTTCTGATAGCCTGATCCAAGAGTTCCGAGTCAAACCAGGATTCAAAACGATCGGATTCCTGATCCTCGGCCATACTCAAATCTTCAAACTGAAAGTGCTTTTTGGCCTTTTCGACGGCTTTTCTGGCAGTGATGGTTTTCATCCAAGAAATCAGAGCTTCGGGATGTTTGAGATTTCTTATTTCCTGAAAAACCCTGATATATGTGTCCTGAAGCACATCATGGGCGGCATCTTCGTCATTGAGTATCCGAAATGCCAAGGAATAGACCATTCTTTTGGTTAACTCAAAAAGCTGGAATTGCGCTTTTCTGTCTTGCGCTATTACCGCTTCGATCAAAAGACTGTCTATGTTTTTCTTTTCCATGATTTTGCTTCTGAGTAAAAGAGGAAAAAAAATCACTAAAGGTTGGAACCAAGCTTGCCCTTTAAGGAATTTTTAGAAAATAAAGCCAAACACGAACAAGACTTTTCTAATTTGAAGCCAAACAAGCCAATCATGAGGTTCGAAACACTCAGCATCCATAAAGGAAATAACATCACTGACTCCACCAAGCCAGTAGTGCAACCGGTAATACTAAGTACCACTTTTGAGCATGGCAATGATCAAATGCTCTACACCAGACTAAATAATCCCAATAGGCAATCCTTAGAGCAATTGGTGGCGGCTTTAGAGAAAGGTGAGGAAGCAGCTGCTTTTTCGTCTGGCAACGCTGCGGGAACTGCTGTTTTTCAAGCTCTTGAGCCAGGATCTCACATTATCGCTCCGGATGACATGTATCATGGGTTGCGGTTTTCCATCCAACAACTTTTTGCGGGAATCCATGAAGTCACCTTTGTGGATATGAGTAATCCTGAGGAAGTGAAATCGGCAATCCGTCCCAATACCCGACTGATTTGGACAGAAACTCCCTCCAATCCGCTATTAAAAATCACGGACGTACGAAAGATATCCGAATTGGCAAAAGCCCAGGGAGCCATTCTAGCCTGCGACAGTACCTTTGCGACACCTGTTTTTCAAAATCCAATTGCACTTGGGGCTGATTTGGTGATGCACAGTAGTACCAAATTTTTTGGAGGGCATTCAGATGTCCTAGGGGGGATTTTGGTCACGAAAGAAAAAGATGGTTTTTGGGAAAAAATCCGGACAGTTCAACGCATTGGTGGCGCAGTTCCTTCTCCCATGGATTGTTATCTGCTATGTAGAAGCATTAGAACGCTTGCCTATCGGATGAAAGGACATGCGGAACATGCAATGATTTTGGCAGATTTTCTTCAGAATCATCCTAAAATAGAAAAGGTTTTTTATCCCGGATTGAAGTCACACCCGGGGCATGAAGTAGCCGCTTCTCAGATGAGTGGGTTTGGGGGAATAGTTTCTTTTATGGTGAAAGGTGGGGCTGCCGAGGCGGATCAGCTTGTCTCCAAACTTCGTTTTTTCGCCAATGCCACGAGCCTTGGCGGAGTAGAAAGCT
>DATIAI010000139.1:0-8325 GCA_035458065.1 Algoriphagus sp.
GTAAGCAAATGGAATTGCTCGACTACCAATGATTAAGTCCAAATCTCCATCGGACTCAATATCGTGCGAAAGGATGAATGAAGTCGGGCTTGCGGAAAAGGTTTGGGATGACTTGTGGAAATTCCCTTTCCCGTCGTTGAAATATAGCCGGTCAGCGTAGCTCTCGGAAAAATCCGAGAACTCAATTCCCCCACTTCCTACCAACAAATCCGGATAGCCGTCTCCATTGGCTTCAAAAAAATGGGCGGTAACATCTTCAGAAAGGGAGTCAGCTTTAAATGTATTGGAAGGACTTGGGAGGAATTCTCCGGCTTGGGTTTGGAGAAAAAGCGAAGAGGCTTGCCCTTTTGGTCCAGGGATGAACAAATCTTCACGTCCGTCCCCGTTTACATCAGCCTTAGCTGCCTTTGGCCCTTCGTTGCTGATCATCCAAAACCGAAGTCTGTCCCTGTCAAAATCGATAAAATCGCTTTCCCGATGTCGGAAAGGGATCTTGGATTCTATTTGGGAAAAAAGTTGAGTTTGGATCTTCTGAATCTTGGGTAGAATTTTGTCTCCTTGCTCCGGGATTAGTTTTAATGTCTGATTGGTTTGGACATTCCTGAGAATCCTGATTTTTCCGTCGGGCCAATGAACTAGAAGTGAATCAAGTTTTTCAACTTTTCCCAGACCAAAATGAATTCGGGGATCTACAGAGGACATATACCCTTTGACAGGCTGGTATTCCTGAAAGAATTTTTGGTTTTGTGAAAATGCCGTTACTTTGGCGCCAAAAGCATTTCCAAGATCCAGGGAAAGATAATTGCCAATATTAGAATCCGAACTCAAGTTCTGATAGACAAAAGTCCGTTCGTTCAGGTTGTTGACAACCAGATCCAGGTCACCGTCATTGTCCAAGTCTCCATAGGCCGAACCTGTACTGAAAGTAAGCTGGTTCAATCCAAGGGTTTGGGCTTTGTTTTCAAATTTCCAGTTACCGGCATTTTTGAAAAGAAAATTTGCCTGGGGAATAGAGGGAAAAGCATCGATCATTTTGGTAAGCAGAACCGAGTCTTCCCGATAGCCTTTCACCTTTTCCTGGTTGTTGACATAGAAATCGACAAAGTCAAAATCAGTGAGATCCTTTACGATGCCATTGGCGACGAAAATATCTTTTAAACCGTCATTGTCCATGTCAAAAATCAAGGCCCCCCAGCTCCAATCTGTGGCTTCAACTCCTGACATCCGACCTATTTCCGCGAAAACAGGAATATTGGTGCCTGGTCTGAATCCAAGATTTCGTTGAAGTGTATTGCGGGTAAACTGATGGTGGTATCCTGCTTTTACACTTGCCTGATATTTGTCCCAATCCTCGAAAGGAGTTTTGGTTTTGACCCGGGAAAGGTCTTTTGGCAACATTTCGGTGACAAATATATCCGGATGGGAATCATTGTCCAGATCGGCGATGTCGGCACCCATACTTCCCATGCTGATTTCGGGAAGAAGCTCAGGCAGCACTTCTGAGAAAGTTCCATCCTGATTGTTGAGGTAGAGGTAGTCCCGCTCAAAAAAATCATTGGAAACATACAAATCCGGCCAAAGGTCATCATTGAGGTCAGCCACTGTGACACCAAGTCCATACCCAATGGCACTTCCGAAAATTCCGGCTTGCTCCGAAACATCAGTGAAAACCGCCCCGTCGTTTCGGAAAAGCTTGTTGCCTCCTTCCGGATCCCGAATTTCCCTCTGACCTTCCCGAAGATCAAAGATGCCTACAGACCTGCCCGAATTACTAAGCAAGTACATGTCCAGATCTCCGTCTTTGTCAAAATCGAAGAAGACAGCGTGTTGACTGAGACCTTCTTCGGCAATTCCATATTCTTTGGATTTTTCGGAAAAAGTCAGGTCTCCGTTATTGATAAAAAGCTCGTTGTGGCGTTTTTTACCTCCAGGAGGTCCTGATTTGCTGACATAAATATCCAATAGTCCGTCGCCGTCCACATCGGCCATACTCACACCGGTTGACCAATAGCCCATGGAATTTAATCCTGCTTGGTCGGTAATGTCTTTGAATTTCAGGTTTCCCTGATTAAGGTAGAGTCTGTTGGAAGTTTGATTTCCTGCCAGAAAAATATCGGTCAAGCCGTCATTGTTGATGTCACCAAGCGCGACTCCGGCTCCGTTGTAAAAATTCCGAAAAGTGTAGGGATTGATTTTTTCGGTATAGGAAAGGTCATTTCTGAAGTCTATTCCAGTTTCGGCAGCTTCCAAAAGCAGGAAAAGAGGATCAGTTTTTATTTCTTCCTTTTTGCAGGAAAAATGGAATAGAAACAGGAGAACAAGAATGTTCCTAAGCTTCATGGGATTTGGGTAAAAAAAAGGAAGTGTACCGAAGTACACTCCCCTTTAAAATTTATTCAGATTTGATTAATAGCCAGGGTTCTGAACCAGACTAGGATTGGCATTGATTTGGTTTTGGGGAATAGGGAACAAAGCTCTGAAAGGCTCAGATTGACCTTTTTCCCACCAAGGCTGATTCCACTTGCCAAATCGGATCATGTCCGTTCTACGGCTGGCTTCAGCAAACATTTCAAAACCTCTTTCCTCGAAGATAAGGTCCAAAGTCAAAGTAGTCAAAGGATCAACACTGGCTCTGGTTCTAATCTGGTTGATTGCTGCCAAGGCTTCAGTTGTTTTTCCCTGACGGAATGCGGCTTCAGCTTTGATCAGAATAATTTCACCCAAACGGATCAGCGGATAATCATTGTTCAAACTTGAAGCAGCACCCAAGGCAAATTCAAATTTGCCTACACGTACACCTGCCTGTCTGAAGGCATTTGGTGTTAACATGTTGATGTTTGGAGTGAAAGTCAAAGGTTGACCATCAGGATCGCCGGCTTCCGCAGAAATATCATTCAATCTTGTTCCATCAGATGCAAACTGAGGTCCTACCAAGAAGGAGTTTTTTCTGACATCATCGTCTTCGAAGTTGTTGTAGAACTCCTCCAAAGATGCATATCCGTTCCAAGGCTGTTCCTGCAAGTTGTAGGTGTTTTGGCTCAAATAGTGCAAAGTCATCTGAGGCAAGTTAAATCCACCCGCATTATTCTGATCGTAGGGTAGGGTCAAAATGTTTTCAGTTGAACCACCGTTTCGCTCAGAAAAATTCGCAAAGAAATTAGTTGACAAGGAGTACTTTCCACTGTTAATCACTTCGTTGGCGGCGGCTTCCGCCTCGGCCCACTTTGGAGTGCCAGTATAAATTTGGGCATTCAGGTAAAGCTTGGCAAGCATGGCTTGAGCTGTGAAGTAATTGATGGTAGTCTTGGTGTTCTCCTTAACCAACAAATCCATATTGTCCTTGATGGAGCTTTCGATGAAAGCAAATACCTCAGCTCTTGAATTGTTGGTTGGGTTTCCACCTACAGAGGTTTCCTCAATGATCGGTACATTACCGAATGTGTCGATTAACCAGAGGTATGCCAAGGCTCTTAATACTCTCAGTTCTGCGTTAAGTGCAACCACATCCGGATACTGGATCAAAAGGTTGTTGATTTCACCAATCGCAGTAAAGCAATAGTTCCAAGAGTTGTTGAAAGATTCCTCTGAAGGATTCCAAAGGTGTCTGTGCATTCTGATCCACTGACCTCCGTCTTCCCAGTCTGCACCTTTTTGAGGAATGGCCATTTCATCTGAAGAAATCTCATGAATAGACCAGATGCTGTTGTGACCACCCCAAGATCCTACGATTCTGGAATAAGCAGAAGCTTTAAGAACATTTATCAAATTCGGGTTTGTGCTATTTGCAATATCATCAGCAGTCACACCGTCCAATACCTCTTGCTCAAGTTCCTGACATGCGCCCAAGGCATAAACCAAGGGGAGCATCAAACAGATTTTACTTATAGATTTTAACATATCTGTAGAATTTGATCGGTTATTTAAAGTTTACAGTTACACCAAGTGTGAATGAACGGGTCTGGAAGTAGGTATTTCTACGCTCGATACCAGGAGAAAGTGCAGAGGTAAATGCATCTAAGTTTTCTGAGTCGTTTGTTCTTACTTCAGGATCTACACCGGTATAATCAGTGATGGTAAATAAGTTTTGAGCAGCGAAGTAAATTCTCAGGGCGCTCAAATTAGGAGAATTGGTTTTTAGATTGTATCCCAATTCGGCGTTGTCTAACCTGATGAAAGAGGCATCTTCCACCACTGAACTGTTTAAAGTAGGTGTAGAAACAACGAATGGATTGGTTGGAGTCTTGTCTGTGATTACTGAGTTCCAAGTATTGGATGCAGGATCGGCATTTTCGTAGAATCCTCTGTAGGAATTGTACAAGTCATGACCCCAAGCACCTCTAAGGAAAACATTCAAACTCCACTGACCCCATAGGAAGCTGTTCGTAAAGCCAAATTCACCTTTTGGAAGACCATTACCCAATTTTTCAAACTCATTTGGGTTGGTAGTTGATAGTTCGTATAAACCGCCTTCAGTAATTCCCAACAATCTTGGACCATAAATATCTCCCAATGTCTGACCTACTCTGTTATAGATCATCGGGTTGTTGTTTTGTCCAGGAGAACCAGGAGTTGCAAATCTCAATTCTTCGAAACCAAGATCACCTGCTGACAAGCTTTCGATGGTTGTCTTGTCGTAAATGGTGAAGTTTAAGGTCGGAGTCCATTTCAAAGCGCCTTTTCCGATCTGATTTACACTTGCAGAAAATTCAAAACCAGCAGCTCTCAAATCCGCCAGGTTTACCCAAGTGGATGCTGCAGTGTTGAATCTTCCCGGATCAAATGGATTTGGTGCACCAGTTGCAACCGGTACGTTAAACAACAAGTCAGAGATATTTCTGGTGTAGTAGTCAATGCTACCGGTCACTTTGTTGTCAAACATTCCAAAATCCAAACCTACGTTGAATTCCTCTTTGGTTTCCCACTTCAAATCCTTGTTAGGGTTGGAAAATTGGTTTACACCCACGAAGATATCATTTTGAGTCAGAGGATCACCATCCAAGTCAATTCGGTTCCCGTTTCCGTAGACACCCAATGCCAAGGTTGGAGATGGTGGCAAGTTACCTGTCACACCAAAAGAAACTCTTGGCTTGAATTGGGAGAATAGGCCCATATCAAAAATCTGAGTGAAGTCAGAGCCGACAGAGAATGCAGGAAAAACACCGGTTTGGTTGTTTTCTCCGAAACCTGAGTAGGTCTCTGATCTAACTGAAGCAGATAAGAAAAACATATTGTCCCAATTGAAGTTAGCTCTACCAAATAGGGAATTCAACTGATCCTCGTTGGCATAGGAAGACATTTCGGTATTGTTACCAACACGAATCGCACCTGCACCTAAATTGTCCCAGCCCAAGTCAAACAAGTATTGACGTGCCCGTGCATTGAAGCCTTGGTTTTTAGTAAACTGCATTCCGGCTCCACCTAATAAAGTCATATTCAGTTTGTCACTAAGATCAGTTTCATATCTCAAGGTAGTCTCGAAAATCCTCTGAGACCTGTCTCTTGCGATTCGCTGCGCTGAACCAGTGGCACCAAGACCAACTTGATAATCTTGCAATGACCAAAAGTTTCCCTCCAGTTCATTTCTTCTATCCTGAGAATATTGAGCAGTTAGAGTAAGATTAGATACAATGTCAAACTCAGCTCTGTATGAAAGAAGTGTGGTTTTTACCTCTCTCGCAAATTTCTGCTGGTTGGCCAATGCAACCGGATTGTAGAAGTCAAACAAATCCCGCTGGAAATAACCGCCAAATCTGTTTTGAGCTAGTTCAGTGTTCTCATATATGGGAGCGGTAGGATTGTAAATGGTTGCATATCTGAATGCCGCCTCGTTGATCGACTCAGAGTCCACATTCGTGAATGACAAATTGACGTTAAATCTCAATCTGTTATTCAAAGCACCTTGTGACAAGTTCAATCTGGTATTCAATCTTTCGTTTCCAACACCATTAACAATACCGTTGTTGTCACGATAGTTGACAGATGCCATATAGTTGGAGTTGCCAAAACTACCGGAAACACTTGCATTGGTAGTATATGAAATAGCATCGTCAATAAGTTCACCTCTCCAGTCCGTATCACTTCCGAAATCTGTACCGCCTCTTGCGACAAATTCTTCAGCTGAGAGGATTGGAATTAAATTCGTAGCCTGATCAACAGTAGCAAAAGAATTGATAGTCACATTGGTAGTTCCTTCTTTTTTGCCTTGTTTGGTCGTGGTAATCAAGATTACCCCTGAAGAGCCTCTGGCACCGTAAATTGCAGCTGCGGAACCATCCTTCAATACATCGATGGATTGAATGTCATTGGGATCCACGTTTTCAAGTGAAGCTCCAATCACCCCATCCAATACAACCAAAGGAGATGAGTTAGCACCGAAAGTGGAAAGGCCTCTCAGACGTACATTGAATGCATTGTTTGGATTACCGCCTGGTCTAGTGATGGATAGACCGGCTACTTTTCCCTGCAACAATTGAGCAGGGTTGGATACGTTACCCCGGTTGAAGTCTTCGGGTTTGACACCGACTACTGCAGAGGTAATTTCCTTTTTGTCCTGTGAACCATAACCGATTACTACAGCCTCCTGAAGACTTTGAATGTCTTCTTCCAGATTGATAGTAACGGTGGTTTGGTTACCGATTTCAATTTCTTGGGTTAGGTAACCCACAAATGAAATAACTAAAACTTGATCGCCAGCTTGAAGCGGAAGTGTAAACTTGCCGTCCAAATCAGTGGCCGTACCACGGGTGGTGCCTTTGACTATGACCGTGGCTCCAGGAACAGGGTCTCCAAGGCTCGCATCCATGACAGTACCTGAAATGGAGCGACTTTGGGCGTTGACAGCTACTATTGCACCGATTGAAAGTGCAAAAGCAAGCATCAACGACTTGAGTTTGGGTAAATAATTTCTCATAGGGTTTTTTGTTTTTTAAAAATCGAAATAGGCATGAGTACTTGTATTTCATAGGCAAAGTGGATGTTAAATTTTGATTTTGCAATTTTTAACTATTTACCTCTTGGATCTTTCAAAACCCGATTTTTAACAGAATAATGCATTATTTGATGATTGGTCAATAAAACAATAGGTTTGTTGAATTATGGGTAATGGAAAACGTTTTCCATTTGAACAGAATTAAAAAAATCAATTTTTTTTAATTAAATGAAAATTTGAAACCTAAAACTGAACCTCATTCTAACCATAGAATCAACATCTTAAAAAAAATCAAAGAAGTATGTAGAGTAGTTTAAATTTCTTAAAAAGGAATAAAAATAGGAGGGAAGTAAATCACTATATAAAGAACTGATTGATAACGCTTGTATTATATGCAATTTTAAATAGGATTGGATTCCTCCTAAAACATCTTAAAACTACTTAAACAACCTCCAATGGAGTTTTTGCATCTATATATTTATGCTAAACAAACCAACTTTTATGAAAGAAAAGATTACTCGCTCGTTAGTGTACCTCGTGGTACTACTTTTTGGATTTCAGCATTTTTCCAATGCTCAGGGAATTAGGGGGATAGTAAAAACCCTTGAAGGTGAGCCCTTGCCATATGCCTCGGTATATATCCGAAATCTTGAGGACGGTGTTCCAACCAATGAAAACGGCCTGTATGAGTTTCGGCTAAAGCCTGGATTCTATGATGTGATTGTTCAGTTTTTGGGTTACAAGTCTCGATTGGAAACCGTTGAAATCCGAGACACCTGGGTGGAATTGAATTTCAGTCTGGAGCCTCAGGTATATAATCTGAGCGAAGTGGAAGTAAGAGCTGGGGCAGAGGATCCGGCTTTGACCATCATGCGAAAGGCAATCTCCAAAGCCAAGTACCATCGCCTCCAGCTTCAGCAATATTCTACGACAGTATATTTGAAAGGAACAGGTCAGTTGACCGACGCTCCATTCTTCATGAAGAAGACTTTGGAGGAGGAAGGTTTAAAACTCAATGAAGCTTATACTTCAGAATCTGTTTCGAGAATTACCTTTACCCTTCCTGACAAAGTCGAAGAAAAAGTGATCTCCATCCGTAC
The DNA here is from genome assembly GCA_035458065.1 of Algoriphagus sp. Taxonomy (GTDB): domain Bacteria; phylum Bacteroidota; class Bacteroidia; order Cytophagales; family Cyclobacteriaceae; genus Algoriphagus. Next base: position 8,029 of record DATIAI010000139.1, read on the forward strand.
CAATGGTGACAATCAGGGAACCTCACCGGCACCTTATATCCAGACTTCATTTTACCAGGATCAGATCAACGAGATCGTGTCGCCGCTTTCCCGATATGCTTTTCAATATTACCAGTTTAGATATGAAGGGAGCTTTTTTGACCAGGAAGTGATGGTCAGTAAAATCAAAGTGACCCCACGATCGAGGGGAGAGCGGGTTTTTGAAGGATACATTTATATCATTGAAGACCTTTGGGCGATACACAGCCTGGATTTGAAAACTTCGCTTTTGGGTTTTCAGATATCCGCAAAGCAGCA
>DATIAI010000140.1:0-9959 GCA_035458065.1 Algoriphagus sp.
TTTCTTCTTATATCTTGACTCTGGTAGGGACTACCCCCGCCAATCCAAAAGCACCTCAGGGCGAGCCCTCTTCAACGACACCTGCTGAAGCTGCACCTGTGACAGACAGCACAGCAGTTGTCGCTTCAATTGACTAGATTCATCACTGCCGGAGGATTTACCTCCGGCAGAATTACGCGTACTCCCAATGGCCAAGAAGAATCAAAATCCAAATTTGAATCCGGAAACATTCCGTGATGCATTGGCGACCGTCCGGGAAGATGGAAAGCGAAATTGGGTATATCCCAAAAAGATCAAAGGTTTTTTCTATCGTTACCGAACCTATCTTTCCTGGATTCTGCTAGCTATTTTGTTTGCTGGACCTTTCATCAAAGTCGATGGTCGGCCTTATATGCTCTTTAATATTTTTGAGAGGAAGTTTATCATTTTTGGAGCAGTATTCTGGCCACAGGATACCCATCTTTTACTATTCTTGCTGCTCATCTTTTTCGTGTTTGTGATTCTGTTCACAGTGGTATTTGGAAGAGTTTGGTGTGGATGGGCTTGTCCTCAGACTCTTTTTATGGAGATGGTTTTCCGTAAGTTCGAATACCTGATCGAAGGAGATGCCAATCAACAACGAGCTTTGAATGAAGCCCCATGGACTGGCGAAAAAATCTGGAAGAAAGGTCTTAAGTACACCATTTTCGCTTTTTTCTCACTTCTGATTGGCCATTTGGTCATGGCCTATTTGATCGGAGTGGATCAGGTAATAGAAATTGTCAGCCAGCCACCAACTCAGAATCTAGCCGGATTTATTGGACTCATAGCATTTTCGGGCATTTTTATGTTTGTGTTTGCCTGGTTTAGAGAGCAAGCCTGCATAGTCGTTTGCCCTTATGGAAGACTTCAGGGAGTTCTTTTGGACAATAACAGCATCAATGTGATGTATGATTATGTCAGAGGAGAACCTCGTGCTCCTATCCGGAAGAATATTTTGGAAGCAAGTCCAAAAGGTGACTGTATCGATTGCAGTCTTTGTGTGCAGGTTTGCCCTACAGGAATCGACATCCGAAACGGTACTCAGATGGAATGTGTCAACTGCACCGCCTGCATAGATGCCTGCGACGAAGTTATGGTCAAGGTGGATAGACCGAAGGGTCTGATCAGGTATGCCTCCGAAAACAGCATCAAAGAAGGTTTTCAAAAACTGTTTACGGGAAGAGTCAAAGGTTACACCCTTGTTTTGGGAATCTTTGTTGCTGCATTTGTTGCGTTGATCGCTACCCGGGAGGATTTGGAAGGGACAATCACGCGTTTTCCCGGGATGACTTATCAGGAAAGAGAAGCCGGAATGGTATCAAATCTCTATAACATTACATTGATCAATAAAACTTTCGAGCCTCAACGGGTAGAAATTAAGGCGCTTTCAGCGGGTATGGATGTGGAAATTGTTGGAGCCAAGGAATGGGTGTTGGAACCACAGACGAAGTTTGAAGGCCGGTTTTTTCTGGTAAGAAATCAAGCTGAAGTAAAAGTGCCTCAAGAGAAGGTCATGCTTCAACTTTCCAGTCAGGGGGAAGAATTTGATGAGATACAAACAAACTTCATGGCGCCGGTAGGCGCCTCTAAAAAATAAAACATTATGGATTGGGGAAAAGGAATTTTATTGACCATTATCGCCTTCGTGGGTTTTATCATGACTTTGGTGGTGATTTCGGTAAGGCAGGATGATATCCATTTGGTCACAGAGAATTACTACGAAAAGGAAATCAAATATCAGGACCAAATCGAGCGGGAGAAGTCTGCCGCAGGGCTGGATCGTGAAGTTTTGATTTTTGATTCCCAAACCAAATCCATGCTATTGGATCTGCCGGTAGGAGCAAAGGGTAACCTTCAGCTTTTTAGACCATCGGACGCAAGGTTGGATCAAGAATTGGAGCTGGACATTACCCAAGAAGGGAAAACCACAGTTCCACTTGAAAAATTAAAATCCGGGTATTGGAGAATCCAGTTGACCTGGACCGAAAACGGCGTAGAATTTTACGAAGAAAAGAAAATCAGTCTTTGATGATCTGGACTGCCTTGGTTTTGGGATTTTTAGGTTCATTCCATTGCATTGGAATGTGCGGCCCTATTGCCATGGCAGTCGGTGGAAAGGGTGGAAAAGCTTTCCTCTTTAACAAAATCATCTACAATCTTGGCCGGAGTCTCACCTATGCGGGACTCGGTTTGATAGTAGGCAGCATTGGATTCTCACTTTCCCTGGCTGGAATCCAGCAGGGTATTTCAGTGGCGATGGGATTATTGATCGTACTATTTTCACTCAGTTATAAAAAGGCAGACAGGTTTTTAGCCATCCCCGCACTTTCCGGTGCAGTAAATTGGATCAAGAGCCGATTATCCCAATACCTCAAATCCGGGAGTAAACTCGCTTTTTTTTCTACAGGTCTGGTAAACGGACTACTTCCTTGCGGAATGGTTTACATGGCCTTGGTCGTTGCCATTGGGATGCAAAGCCCGTTTTTGGGAGCCTCCTATATGTTTTTCTTCGGATTGGGGACCATTCCCATGCTGCTTGGGCTTATGGTTTCGGGGAGTCTTTTGCCAGTGATCCGCCGAAAGCAATTCCAAAAAGCTATCCCATACCTCGGGATTTTAATCGGAATCTTGATGGTCTTTCGTGGCTTGGGACTGGGAATTCCGGGCTTTAGTCCTGAATTGGCGGTTTTTGATTACGGTACCCAGCAGGTGGAAATCACCATGTGTCATTGATCAGATGGCCTTGCTAAAGGCGACTTTGTGGGATTTTTTGGAATTCAGCCTGAGATCAAACTGAGAGCAAATATTCCTCACTACCGCCATACCGCTTTGGGAAACAGAAATGCTTGAATAGATTTTGCTGATCAATCCCTCCTCCATCATTTCATTTAGATTTCTTTGATTTTCCAGAGGGATCTGATTCCATACTCCCTCCGGTATTTCTGCTTTACCGAGGCAGATCAAATCCATGATCAATTTTCGGATTATCCTGTCATCTTCCGTTTGAACATGTCCTCGGACTACCGGAAGTTGGTTTTTTTGGGTGATAGCCTCATAAGCTTCAATGTTTTTTTCATTTTGGGCAAAGCCAAGACCTATATCACTGATGCTGCTAGCTCCGAGACCAATCAGCATTTCCGAAGGTGAAGTGGTGTATCCCATGAAGTTACGGTGGAGTTTTCCAGTCCTTTTTGCTTCGCAAAGCGGGTCATCCGGCAAGGCAAAATGATCCATTCCTACCTCCTCATATCCCATTTTAATTAGCCTTTCTTTACCAAATTCATATAAGGCTCTTTTTTCATTTTCGTTGGGAAGAAAGGTTTCAAAGCTCTTTTGAGCCGGAAATGCAGACGGCAAATGAGCATAGCTGTAAAAAGCAATCCTTTCGGGTTTCAGTTCTGCTACCTTCTCAAAGGTCTCACCCAAAGTATGCAAGGTTTGGTGTGGAAGCCCATAGATCAGATCAAAATTGATGGAACTATAGCCGAGTTTTCGGGCATTTTCGGTGGCATCTTTTACTTTTTCGAAGGGCTGGAGGCGGTGAATTGCTTTTTGGACAGTGAGGTCAAAATCCTGAATGCCATAACTCACCCGGTCAAAGCCCAATTGAGCCAATTCCTGAAGGTGCTCAAAAGTTGTATTGTTAGGATGACCTTCAAAGCTGAATTCATGATTTGGAAGAACCTCTGCAGATTTAAGGATTTTGGAAATTAGAAGTTCAAGATTTTGCGCAGAGAAAAATGTGGGGGTTCCACCGCCCAGATGAATTCCGGCAATTTTTGGAGTTTCTTCGAATAGTCCCAAGTAATGCGACCATTCTCGAATGATTGCCTCCAAGTAAGGGTCTTCTAGGTCGTGATTTTTGGTGATCCGCTTATTGCAACCGCAATAAGTGCAAAGACTTTCGCAAAAAGGTAAATGGATGTAGAGGGTTATTCCTTCTTTGTTCCCGATCAGTTGAAAAGCTTTTTTTACCAGAGTTTCCCATTCTGATGAATTGAGATTGTTTTCCCAATGGGGAACAGCTGGGTAGGAAGTGTATCTTGGGACAGGTTGGTTGTATTTTCGAATGAGCTCTGCTGAAAGTGCCATTGATCGGTATTTTGATCAAATTTGGCCCTGTTTTTCAGGTTTTTGTGTGACCAAATTGTTCTGCTCAAATGATTTAAATCAGCCTTTTTTAGATTTGGTACAGAAAGCCTTTCCTAATCAATCCAATAGGAAATTGTTGAAGAAAGTACTCTTTAACCCCAGCCAAATCAGGAAAAACAACATAGCCCAAAACAGGTAAATCCGATAATAGTCAGCGGTTTCCTTGTAGCGGTTTTCAAGGATTTCGGCTTTTTCCAAAGTGTCAATCCGCTCAAATATCTGTTGTAAAGTACCTCCATCCGAAGCCCGGTAAAATTCTCCGTTTCCGATACGGGCTATTTCCCGAAGGGTTGTTTCATCCAGATAGCTCTCCACCATTTGAGGCCTTCCAAAAAAGTCCGTACCGTAAGGGACCATTCCGTCTTTTCCGACTGCTATCGTGTAGATTTTGATGTTGAAAGCTGAAGCAAGTTGAGCAGCAAAAAGCGGATCGACATTTCCTGCATTGCTTTCTCCGTCAGAAAGCAGAATCATCACTTTGGATGGCGTGTCACTTTCTTTCATCCGATTGGTACCGGCTGCGATTGCCGAACCTATGGCAGTACCTTTCGGCTCAATCATTTCGAAGGAAATATCTGCGATCATCGAAGTGAGCAGTTCGTAATCGTTGGTGAGAGGAGCCAATGAATAGGCTTCACCTGCGAAAACCACCATTCCGATCCGATCACCAAATCGGCCGTTGATGAATTCGATGGCTGTATTTTTTGCAGCTTCCAGTCGGTTTGGGGTGAAATCCTGTAAATCCATGGATTCTGAAATGTCCATAACTAACAGGATGTCAATTCCCTCGGTGTACTGCTCCACCCGTTCATTGCTCCGCTGGGGCCGGGCCAGTGCGACCACTATGAGAATCAAAGCCAAGAAGAAAAATCCAGTGGGAATCAAGCGCAAATAGGTCCAGGGATTTCCTCTGGTAATCCGCTTGGGAAGCGAAATTTCCAAAACCGGCCTTTTCAGAAATTTGATGGCTTTTCGGATCAGGATTAAAACCGGGATGATCCAAAGCAAATTGAGCAGAATGGGGTTTTCCCATTCATAAGTTTGAAATGTCTCCGGCAAAAACCAAGACCAGCTGAAGAACTCAGCGAGTTGCTCTCTCATGTCTGATTTGGTTTAATTTTTCCTGATATTTTGTCTTAGCCACTTCAAGCAGGTAATCGGTAGTTTCTCCTGTTTTTGCTTCTTTGCCTGCATAGATGATCATATCAATGGCGCGGAGAGCTTTGAAAATTTCTTTGTCATCCAAGGCTTCAGCGATTTCGCTTGAGGTCCATTCCTGAAAGGGAAGATCTGTGATCGATTCCAGATAACCTTTCCACAATCCGATGACTTCGTCCGCCAATTCAAGTGCCGGATTTTGGGCAAGAAGTCCTGAGAGTTTTTTAAACTTCCGCTCAAACTGAAGCCAACGGAGTTTTTCCCGGTTTTTCTTGAAAATTGCCTTGATCCGCTTCGCAAAAAGCAATGCAAAACCTCCAAGAAGGACAATCACACCACCTGCAATCAATGCTGCCAAAAGCCAGTTGAAATTCTTTTTCAATGGCTGATACACATTGTTTTCCTGAAAAACAGGCTGCTCTGGAATCGAATCCAAAGTCAGTTTCAACTTGAGCTCAGCTTCATTGGAAAAGTAGGTAATGCTGTCATATCGGCTCAATTCATAGACTGGCAGTGAAAGATAGATACTTGGTTCCAGCGAAAAGTTTGAAAGAAAATAAACTGTGCTGTCCAACGTGGTGCCTTCGATGGTTTGGGAAATGAAGGTCTGCTTCTCCAGTAATACCAGCGGCGAAAAATCATAGGTTGAATCCGGGAACAAGAGTTGTGAAGTCTCGGGATATCGAGCCTTGAGTACAAAACCGATCCGTTCGCCCAAACGTGCAGAATCTTGGGTGAAATAGCCCTCCACCTGCACATTTTGTGCAAAAGATGAAAAACTTAAACCCAGGAACAGAAGTAAAATACCGATTCTACCCACGTTTCATTCTTTTGTTTCGGTACTTAAATAGGTCAATCAATGGCCCAACGATATCCTGAGTAGTATCTATTGCCAGATAGTTGATCTGATTTTTTTTGCAGATTTCCTTCAGGTATTCCCGCTCGATGGTGAAAGTTTCGGATATTTTTTTGGAAAAGCTTCCAAATGCAGTATTCACCCAAGTAGTTTTCCCTCTTTCCTTGTCATAGATCGGAATGATTCCCAAAGATGGCAAAGCCGATTCTCGGGGATCTGTCAGCTGGATAGCCACCAAATCATGGCGCTCAGCCAAAGCTCTGAAAGAGCGCTCATAATCCTGATCGATAAAGTCAGAGATTACAATGATGATGCTTCGTTTTTTGATCAGGTTGAGGGCGAAAGAAAACATTCCGTTGAGGTCTGTTTTCAAACTTTTGTTTTTATGGTCAAAGATTCCCCTGATAATTTTGACGCCTTGCTTACTTCCTTTGGATGGCAGAATCAGTTTTTCTTGCTGGTCAGTATAGGAAATCAGCCCAATTTGGCTTCCTTCATACACCGCTGCCAAGGTCAAAACCCCCGCGATAAGTTTTCCTTTATCAATTTTTTTGTTGCCCTGCTGCCCGATATCCTGACTTCCGGAGATGTCCAAAAGAAAATAAACCGACTGCTCCTTGTCTTCCCTAAAGGTCTTTACAAAGGTTCCGTGGCCTTTTGCCGAAACTTTCCATTCGATCGTTCGGACGTCATCTCCGTATTGATAGGGTCTAAGATCATCAAATTCGAGACCTGAACCCTTAAAGAGCGACTGATATTCTCCCTGCAAGTGGTTGTTGGCCACCTTTCTGATCATAATTTCGTATTTTCTTAGCTTACTGAACAGCTGATCCATGCGGGCGATTTGAGCGGGCTAAGTTAAAGTCTTGAACCGAATTATAAAATTTGAGTTCCGTATTCGGTCCGGACATTATCAGTTAAAAAAACCTAATTTTGAAGCGTGAAACGAATTCTTGCCTTATTACTTTCCCTGATTTTGCTCGGTTCTTGTAATCGAAATAGCCCTCCTCCGGGAATTTTATCCGAGGATGAAATGGTCAAAGTCCTGATTGATATCCAATTGACTGAGGGAATTGTAAGCTCGCTACCCATTCCTTATGACTCTTCCCAGATTCTTTATGCCTTGATGGAGAAAGATGTTTTCATTAAACATGCCGTGGAAGATTCTGTTTTTACAAAAAGTATGTTATTCTACCTGGAAGATGCGGGGAAAATGGACCGAATCTATTCAAGGGTGATAGATTCTCTGGTAGTCCATGAATCTATTCCGGGAGATAAAATGGATCTATTCTAATGCTATATCCTTCCAATCTCGATCAAAAAATAAATCTCGTCAAAATCAAGGACTTGCTTAAAGCGGAATGTACTTCCACTTTGGGGCAGGACTATGTGGATAAAGTTTCTTTTTCTTCTGATTTCAGTTTGGTTCAGCGCCTGCTTGATCAGACTGAGGAATTTCGACAGATTCTTGTTTCAGGTGAAATTTTCCCCAATTCCAATTTCACCAACCTCAATCCTTATTTGGAAAAAGCAAAGCTGGAAGGTGCTTTTCTGGATCAGGAGGAATTCTACGAGGTAAAACTTGCACTGCAGACCCTACGTGCCTGTGTCACCTTTTTTCAGAAACACGGAGAAAATTATCCAACGTTGGGTGCTCTCTTAGGATTGCTACTTGAATTGGATATGAATCTGCTAAAGTCGATAGACCTGATCATCGATGAAAAAGGCAAAATCCGAAGCAATGCCAGCAAAGAACTTCAACTGATCAGAACTCAGCTTTTGTATGAAGAGGGACGGTTGAGAAAAGTAATGGAGCGGATTTTCAAAGATGCCCGTGCAAAAGGGCTGACACCGGAGGACGCTTCGATGACGATCCGTGGTGGGCGGATGGTAATTCCAGTTGCTGCCGAAAACAAACGGAAGCTCCGTGGATTTATCCATGACGAATCTGCCACCGGGCAGACGGTTTTCATGGAGCCCGAGGAAGCCCTGGATATCAACAATGAAATCCGGGATTTGGAATATATGGAGCGTCGCGAGATTATCCGGATTTTGACAAAGCTGACAGATCAGCTTCGGCCCGCGATTCCTGCTTTGCGAAAAGCCACCAATTTCCTTGGGCTGATGGATTTCATCCGTGCCAAAGCAAAATTCGCCCAAAAAACGGATAGCTGTAAACCAGAGCTGGTCAAAGAAAGAACGCTGAACTGGACACGGGCTAGGCATCCAATTTTGGAAATGGCGCTGAAAGCTCAGGGGAAAAAGATTGTTCCTCTTGATATCAAGCTTGGTGGTCACGAGCGGCTTTTAGTGATCTCGGGGCCCAACGCAGGTGGTAAATCAGTGACTTTAAAAACGGTAGCACTGCTTCAATACATGCTCCAATGCGGGCTGTTGATTCCGGTGCATCCGGATTCCAAAAGCTCACTCTTTGATAATTTTTTCATCGATATCGGAGATGAGCAAAACCTGGAAAATGACCTGAGTACCTACAGCTCACACTTGATGAGTATGAAGCACTTCACCCAGTTTGCCAACAAGAAGACAATCCTTTTTATCGATGAATTCGGGACGGGAACCGAGCCACAATTTGGTGGTGCGATTGCAGAGTCCATTTTGCTTTCACTGAATAAATTGGGGGCCTTTGGGGTGATTACGACTCACTACGGCAATCTGAAACAGGTTGCCAACAAAAACCAAGGTTTGGTCAATGGGGCCATGCGATACGATGTCGATCGTCTCGAGCCTCTTTATCAGTTGGAAATCGGGAAGCCCGGTTCTTCTTTTGCCTTGGAAATTGCTTCGAAAATCGGTCTTTCTAAGGAGATTTTGGCCTATGCCAAAGACCATATCGGAGAGGAGCGGGTCAGGTATGACCGGCTTTTGACTCAGCTGGAAAATGAGAAAAACCAATATTCAGGTTTGCTCAAAGATGTGAAAGAAAAGGACAAGCTTCTTCAGGTTCGATTGAAGGAATACAATCAGCTGAAAGAAACGCTGGAATTGACCAAGAAGCGATACATCCAAGAGGCAAAGCAAGAAGCCAAGGCATTGTTGGATCAGACCAATAAAAAAATCGAAGCTACGATCCGGGAAATCCGTGAGGGAAAAGCAGAGAAGGAAGTGACGAAGCAGGTTAGGCAGCAGTTGGAAGAATTCAAAGAAGAGGTCAAGCCAGAAAAGGTTGCGATCAAAGATCCCGAGATTTTGGTGATCGGGGGAAAAATCGAACCCGGAGATTGGGTGAGATTGAAGGACAATGGCGCAGTTGCTGAAGTGGTCAATATCAGAAGCAAAGATGTGGAGATCAACATCGGAGATCTTAAATCCAATGTGAAGCTTTCCCGCTTGGAAAAAATCTCTAAAGCAGAAGTCAAAAAAGAGCTCAAAGCGGTTGATAGACGGGGGAATTACAATACCAATGAGAAGATGATGGACTTTTCCTCAAATCTTGATCTCAGAGGAAAAAGGGGAGAGGAAATATTGCCTTTGATTCAGACCTTCATCGACGAAGGGTTCATGCTTGGGGTGAAAGATCTTCGGATCGTCCATGGAAAAGGAGATGGGATTCTTAGAGAAATCACCAGAAATCTTCTTCGGACCATGCCTCAAGTAGGCAAGATGGAAGATGAACATGCCGATCGGGGTGGCGCAGGAGTCACCTTGGTGACTTTGAAATAAGAAAGGGAGCTTCAAAGCTCCCTTTCTTATTGGTAATTTGTCGAAGGTTATTTTTTTATCAGGTCAAAGACATAGTCTCCGGCCACGGCTA
>DATIAI010000141.1:0-4916 GCA_035458065.1 Algoriphagus sp.
GGGGTTAATACCCATCGAGAAGTTGCATTCTAAAGATCCACAGGTTGTTTATTTTTAGAAATAAAAGCAACGAAAAAATGGCCACCGTCCCCACCAATGCCATGATATTGGTGAATTTTTGGGCTTTGACCCGGGTAGCAAATGCTCTTTCAAGTGCTTTAAATAGCATCAATCCGAGCAATCCACCCAAGGTATTGTTGATTAGATCTGTGACATCAAACGCCCCGACTTTCAGGATAAATTGGGAAACTTCAAAAAAGAAACTGACAGAGAGAAATAATGCAAACTTTCTAAACAAATTCCACCGCTCCAATAAAATCCCCGAATAGAGCCCAAACGGAACAAAAATGAAGACATTCATTAAGGTTTCATTCAGATTCATATTTCCATATAGGACAGCTTCCCGGTAAGGAATCCAATTGATGACCCGTTCCACTCCATCATGGTAGGCCGTGATATTGAATTTCAATACGATGATCCAATAGAGCGCCACAAGGTAAACAGCAAAAAGAGAAAGGGTTACTTGAGTTGGGTTAAATAGAGGTTTCATTGCGGCACAAAATATATGGGAACCTACCCCGATGCAAGTGGAATGCCGAAAGCTGGAAAGCAGTAAGCAGTTATGAAACTCATTTCCACATCGAATGCTCCAAGATCAGGATTTCATCGAACATCCAGACGAAAAATCTGAAAATAACTTCCATTCATGTCTTTTACCGTTCGGTTGTAAACGAGGAATTTGCCGGAATGAGACCAGTTGATATTTCTCAAATCGCTCCATTCAGACTTTGGCTCATCTCCAACTTTTTGGGTTTTTCCGGAACTCACCTCTGTCAGATATAACTGGTTTTTGGAGCCATATGCCACATATTTCCCGTCCGGACTCAAGCTAAAGGAAGTGTCGGGAGAGAAGATGTTGGTTGTGATCTGCCTGAAGTTCCCGGTTTGTGACGAGATTTCCATCAACTGTACCACACCATTTTCATCCTTCAAATAGGCATAAATGAATGCACCATCCGCGCTGGTTCGCAACCATTGTCTGGGCCCTTGGATGCCAGGATATTTCCTGTCTTCGGTATGGGTCAATCTTTTCTGCTGAATGGCTTCCGGTACTCCTGGAAGTGAGCTTGGACTTCCTTCCAAACCCGAGGCTTGGAGTAATGTATTGGGGTCATTTGGCAATTCAGAGATAAAAATCTCTGTGATCAGCTTGCCGTCCTTTGTCTTTAGATCTCCCAAATAGGCTAAAGCATGTTTCATTTTCTGACCTTCTGCATTGGTGTATCCATCAGTTCCCAACCAGCATTCTTCATAGGCTTTTTGAATCTCATCAGTTCCGGGCTGAGGATTGGGGGTTACTCTTGCTGCCAGCATAGAAAATTTGCTTCCGGAAAATTCCTCGGGACCTGTAATCCCTTGGATTTGAACCGCCTTGCCGGGCATACTAAAACCAATCGTCCTCAAATCCTTCATTGCCGGATTCTCCAAAGCTGCTTTTTCCAGCACTTCATCGTTGTAGGTAAAACTGATCCACTCTCCGTCTCCGCTGTAGCTGTGTGCATGGGTTCCACCCCGAAGTGCTCCGGGTGTAAAAGGAAAACTCACATCCCGGGCTTCCTGAGTTACTAAAATCGGATTATTCTTTTGTTTCAGGTTTAAAGCCATCCCTGATCTTCGTGAAATATGGTAGGGATGTGCTTGGTTCGCATTTATCAGGCCATGGATAAATGTGATTTCCTCCAGATGTGGGTGAAATACTGCAGCCCCGGCTCCCGGTCCAAAAGGGGTCTGCTCAGCGATCTCATAAACCCTGGTTTGCTCCCCGCTGACAAGATCGAGCAATCCAATGACACCAACTTCTCCCAAATTGGTACCGGCATTTCTGCCATCGTACACGACCCATTGATCTGTAGGAGAAATCGCCTGACGCTGGTTGATAAAATGACCATTTGGGTCAAATGTCAATTGCTTTTCCCCAGAAGATGGTTTAAGATTGGTTTGAGAAAAACTGGTGGATGGGTTTGCTAATTGCAGCAGCAATCCCGTGAGGATCACAGCTAAATAAAAATCTCTAAAGAAGCTAATCGTCATGTTGATTTATCCTGTCTGCAAATTACCCCTAGTCAAAAGGGTGATCAATCCTTATAGGTAGTTTTTGAGTTTTAAGGCTAGTGTGGTAGTGGAAATTCGAAGAGATGGCATTTCACTTTTTACGAAAAGGATAATTCCATTCCGTAATTTTTTAGTAAATGCCGGAACCTAAAAATATTTAAGAAACAGTTTGTAGCCTCAGCAGATGACGGAGTGGATTTTCACCTTCCCATGACCCCACGGTTTTGTAGGGTGCAAAATTTGCAAAAAGCTCCTCGCTATACCAGCCAAGTTCTCTGGTTTTTTGAATCACTTCACTATGGACTTTGGAGCGATAAGCGTAATTGCGCATGGATTCTTCGTCTTCCCAAAGGCTAAAAGTAGCCTGCATCAGCCAAGGATATTCTCCGATTCCGATGGAAAAAATAGACCCGTCTCTATCGTCCATATTTTTGCTAACCGAAGGCACATAGCTCCAAAATTTTCTCAAAAAGCGAAGTTTTATCCGAGCTCGGGTGATCACTGCAATGGGGCCGGATTGGTATGGCTGAAGGGTTTGAAATGGATTCAAGCCTGACCATTTTCCATGAACTTTACAGGTATTCATGTAAACGGTCCAGAATTCTGTAGCTCGGGATTGAAATTGCAAGAAATGGCTGGACTTCTCAAAATAACTTGCCGCAGCTTGTTCCGATTCCCAAACTGCCAACAGGGCATATACATTCACATTGAGCATTTTGGAAAAACCATTTTTCCCACCGCTTCCCATCAGCTTAAAAAATTCAAGGCCCTTCACCTTTTTGAAGTCCTTGATAGATTTTTGCATCTGTCCAAATATCCAGAAGGCATTGATTCCCTCAAACCGGAAAAGGGTAAAGGTGGTGATTTGAGATTTTTTGTCGGTGGATAGCTCCATTTGAAAAGCAATTCTGAAAAGTATTGTATGAATACCTTCCAGTTGGTTAACTCAAAAATTCCGTTTAGGTTATCAAAAACATCCCACCCAAATTTTCATTTATTCAAACTATTTAGATCTGAAGTTTGAAAGTTCTTTGATAAAATTCGACGGTGAAGCCGTCGAACTTTTGAATACTTCATTTATCAATATCAGGTAGAGCTATTTGCATTGAAATAAAATTAGGTTAAACCTGTGATTACTAATCCCAATCCGTGTCCATTCTAACTATTCAACACCTCTAAAACCCGTTCTGGTGTAAAGGGTAAATGTCGAAGTCTTTTCCCGGTTAGTTTTAAAAAAGCATTGGCTATAGCTCCAGCAACCATCGGAGTGGCCGTTTCTCCAACTCCAACTGGATCTTCTGTGGATTCAATAAATGCCGTTTCAATGGAATCCGGGCAGTCTTCCATCCTGAGGATTTGATAATCATTGAAATTTGATTGTTGAACTTTCCCGTTTTCAATCGTGATTTGCTCTTTTAGCACGCTGCTTAAGCCCATCAAAATTCCTCCTTCCATCTGGGCTTTTACATTGTCTGGCTGAACGATGATGCCGGCATCCAGCGCAATCCAAAAGTGGTGTACTTTGATTTTTCCGGTACTGCGATCCAATGAGATTTCACAGATCCCGGTCCCCATAGAATCATGTTCCACAAATGAGACTCCCTTGGCTCTGCCTTCCGCTGTTGGCCCATTCCAATCGGCCATTTCGCTGACTTTTTCCAAGGTGGCCAAAGCCCGTGGAGATTTTGCCATCAAATTGCGACGAAAACTTATCGGATCGATTTTTTGATCAAAGGCGATTTCATCCAGCATGCATTCAATTGCAAACTTATTGGGGCCATGGCCAACTGATCGCCAATGCTTGATCCGAATTCCGTGCGAGGCTTCACGCCAATCAGCAATCTGATTTGGAATATCATAGTGATCATTCTGAACCCCACTGGCAACCAGATTTCCCCCATCACCTATGACAGTATGTGAAAAGCTAGTCAGGTTTCCTTGAGAATCTACACTTGCATTTAGCCGCTGCAGAGAAAGTGGACGAAAAGCTCCATACCGAAGATCGTCTTCTCTTGTCCAGATCAGTTTTACCGGAAGGGGTGCCATTTCCTTTGCCAGAATTGCACATTCTTCCACAAAATCATTCATACTTCTCCTTCCAAAACCACCTCCTAAGTATTGTAAATGAATGTTTACATCCTTGTGGGGTAAGCCCAAGATTTCAGGAACTCCTAATTTTGGATCCATACCCTGCTGGCTTCCCACCCAAACATCTGCCTTTTTTCCATCAGGTGAAACTTGTATCACCGCGTTAAGGGGTTCCATCTGGGCATGGTACACATAGTCATTTTTGAAATCTGCGCCGTAAGTTTTGGCAGCACTTTTCATGGCTGTAGGTACGTCTCCTTTTTCTAAGACGATTTCGCCCCGATCTTTTTGATCAGCGATTTTCGCATACTCAGAATAGATTTCCTGAGAATTATAACCTGTGGCCTGGGCTTCACTCCAATCTATTTTTAAGAGTTTTTTGGCGGCCAAAGCCTTTTCAAGGCTGCTGGCAACAATCCCTATAGCATAGTCAAAAGGGACTATTTTCAAGACTCCGTCTAGTCCAGTTATTTCAGATTCGTTGGTTAGTGTGGGTTTGGAACCGTGGAGGTTGCCCCTTTCCAGCACCCCATAAACCATATCAGGCAAGCGTATATCAATCGCAAATTGTGCAGTACCGTTAACCTTTGAAGGGATCTCAGTTCTGGGGATTTCCTTTCCAATTAATCTGAATTCCTTTGCTGCCGTAATCTGTTCTTCTGTGAATTCAGGGATAGCCTCAGGGATTTTTAAAAATGGAACCAACTCTCCATAAC
>DATIAI010000142.1:0-2150 GCA_035458065.1 Algoriphagus sp.
GCGATTTTAATCTAATTTTGGATGAAATTTTATTTTCGATCCGATTTCTAAGTTAAAACTTACTAATGAGACTCAAAAATATCAGTTTAAACTATGGATTGCGAATTTTTAAGGCGCTTTCCGAAGAACCCCGAGTGAGAATCATTCATTTACTGATGCTGAACAAAGAATTGAGTATTTCGGATTTGGAACATATTCTTGACTTTACCCAAACTAAAACCAGCAGGCATTTAATATACTTGAAAAACGCAGGATTGTTAGGAAGCCGACGGGTGGACCAGTGGATGTTCTATTACATTTTGGAAGAATATATTGAAATCATTCTGCAGATTTTCAAGTTTATTCAGAAAGATCCCAGCCTCATCAAGGATCAGGAAACCTATGAAATCCTGAAATCCAACCGGGAACTGGCGATCAACAAAATCCAAAACAATCAATACAGACGCTGATTACCCCTTGAAAACTTACCAACATTTATTCTTCGATCTGGACCATACCCTTTGGGACTACGATCGTAACGTCACCGAATCCTTGTCCGAACTTTACCAAATCTATAGTCTTCAAGATTTGGGAATTCCAACCTTTGAAAATTTTTACGCTTCTTTTCACCATGTCAATTTCCAACTTTGGGACTGGTACAACGTGGGAAAAATCGACAAGCACAACCTGAGAAAAGAACGCTTTCCAAGGATTTTCACGCACGCAGGAGGAAAAGCTGAAACGATACCTTCGGAATTTGAGGAGGATTTTATGAGCCGAACTTCTTCCAAGCCCCACGTTTTCCCCTATTCCAAAGAAATCCTGACATATCTCCAGGAAAAGTATAGAATTCACGTTATCACCAACGGATTCAATGAATCACAGGCCAAAAAGATGAAATCTTCCGGCTTGGATGTTTTTTTTGAACTGATTGTGACTTCCGAAACCACAGGCTACAAAAAGCCAGACCCCAGGATTTTCCAATATGCGATGGAACAGCTTTCAACTTCCCCTGAACTTTGCCTGATGATCGGTGACAATCCTGCATCAGACATTTTGGGAGCTCAGAGAGCTGGAATTGATCAAGTCTTTTTCAATCCTGAGGGAAAGGAGATAGAATTGAAGCCGACTTACACCATTTCTCATTTGCGAGAACTTGAGGACCTTTTGTAGGCTTAATCACTCCCCTTTCGGAGGCTATCCCTTATCTTTGGCATCTCAGAAACCAAATAAACTCCAAATATCATGTTAAAAGGATTTTTCAATGTACCGACGCCAGTCAATGAGCCGGTAAAATCCTATGCACCGGGTAGCCCGGAGCGAAAAGAACTTCAAAAAGCACTTGCGGACGCGCGATCTAAGCAGATCGATGTTCCGATGTACATCGGAAGCGAGGAAGTTAGGACTGGCAAAACCCATCCGATGGCTCCTCCCCATGACCACAAGCATATCTTGGGTCATTTCCACGAAGGCGATGCCTCTCACGTTGAGCAGGCGATCAATGCCGCTTTAGGAGCGAAAGAAGCTTGGGAAAACCTGGCTTGGGAGCAACGAGCAGCCATATTTCTCAAAGCAGCCGACCTTTTGGCTGGACCCTATCGTGCTAAAATCAACGCTGCAACAATGCTTGGCCAGTCTAAAAATGCCATGCAGGCCGAGATCGATGCAGCTTGCGAGTTTATCGACTTCCTGAGATTCAATGTGAAATACATGTGCGAAATCTATGCACAGCAACCTCCTGTCTCCGGAAATGGGGTTTGGAATCGCCTGGAGCAAAGACCACTCGAAGGTTTCGTTTTTGCCTTGACCCCGTTCAATTTTACTGCAATCGCCGGAAATCTTCCGACTTCAGCGGCAATGATGGGAAATACGGTGGTATGGAAGCCTGCCTATACCCAGATCTACTCAGCGAATGTGTTGATGGAAGTTTTCAAAGAAGCCGGTGTTCCTGACGGTGTGATCAACCTGATCTATGTGGACGGTCCTACTGCCGGAGAAATCATTTTTAAGCATCCTGATTTTGCTGGCATCCATTTTACCGGTTCAACCGGCGTATTCCAGCATATTTGGAAGACGATTGGTGAAAATATCAACCGCTACAAATCCTATCCAAGGATTGTTGGAGAAACCGGCGGAAAAGACTTTGTCCTGGCGCACAAATCTGCAAATCC
>DATIAI010000143.1:0-3187 GCA_035458065.1 Algoriphagus sp.
AATGCTCCACTTGCCTTCCCCTCTCCAAAACCAGGGTTTTCAGCCCTTTTTCGCAAAGTTCCTTTGCAGCCCAACCTCCGGAAATTCCCGAGCCTACGACGATCGCATCGTATTGATTAACATTCATACTGGCAAAATAAAAGTTTGAAGCGTGATTTTCGGAAAATAGTGATTAAATGCAAACTATCTGTAAGTCCAAAAACTGGGTTTTGGCAAAAAAAGAACTTCAATCCTCAACCAATTTTATTCTAATCGGTGAAAGAATTGAAGCTCAATTTTTATCGCATTCGACTCTCGAAAGTCGATCCGTTTTTACTCGTATCTCAATGACTCGATCGGATCTAGCTTACTTGCTTTGTATGCCGGAATATAACCAGCAATCAAACCCACAACGATACAGATGGCGAATGAAATTATCATCCAAAGCCAAGGCACCAAGAATCCCCCCGGACCGATAAAGTTGGCTATGACATTACCAATTCCTATTCCCAAGAGCATCCCAAAAATTCCTCCCAACATACAAATCACGATAGCTTCGATCAAAAACTGCTGACGGATTCGAAGTGGAGTGGCTCCAAGGGCTTTTCTGATTCCGATTTCCCGTGTTCTTTCTGTCACAGACACCAACATGATGTTCATCAAACCGATGGATGCTCCCAATAGTGTGATGAAACCGATGCCAAAACCGCCGATTCTGAGGTAGCCCGCCACCTCTTCTAAGCTTTCTGCTACAGATTCACTTTTGGTTAATTCAAATGAATCTTCCTGAGCAACCCGGTCTTGACGAATCTTTCTCATGATCCCAATTGCCTGTCCCATTTCGTAGTCAATTTTTCCCGGATCGGAAGCAACTCCAGTGATCCGATAATTGAAATTTCCATTTTTATCTAAGCGGGCAGCATTTTCGATTGGGATCAAAATCTGCCGATCCGCACCCTGATCCTGGCCCACTCCTCCCTGCTTATCCAGGACTCCAACCACGGTGTAAGGCTTCCCCAGAAAAGAGATTTTTTGATTGATCGGATCTTCACCTGGAGCAAAGAGCGTTTCCTCTATTTCCTTTCCTATTATAGCAACTGAGTTTCCATACCTAACCTCCATGCTACTAAAATTCCGACCTTTGGAGAGTTTTACTGCTTTAATCGAAAGGTAATTTTCATCTCCGCCTCTAATCCGAGTATTGGGATTGGTCTTTTTAGAACCTCGCTTCACTTCAGCTATGCCTGTAACCGAATTGAAAACCGTGGAAATGCCAATTGAAGCGTAATCCTCTTTGAATTTCCGGGCTTCTCTAAAGGAAATCATCGGATAGGTTTTTTCCGTTTTCCCCTCCTGGACTACCCGCCCACCATTAAATCCTCGGTTTCTGATATCGAATGAATTGGCTCCCAATCCGGCAAAACTCTCAGCAATCTGAGCTTTGATCCCATCAATAGCAGTCAACATCCCAACCAATGAGGAAATCCCAATGGCGATAATGGCTCCGGTAAGTACAGTTCGGAGTAAATGGACCTTTACTGAGTTAAGCGCCTCGCGGACATTTTCGATCAAATTCATGGATTGTTCGTTTTGGAACAGCTTGTTGAAAAATTCTAATGAAATACTGTTAATTATAAGCAAATACGCAATAAATGCGCATTCGATTGGCAAAAATTAACGGAGTGAAATTTACGTCTATTAATTCAGGATAAACTTTAAAAAGCACGGATCTCAGTGCATCCTGTCTCCACGCACGCCTAAATTCTTTAAAACTTCAGCTTCGTAATTCAGCCACTCTTGCCATCTGGTATTCACTTTTTCGACGTCCTGGTATTTTCTGGCTAGCTCAATAAACGTTACATAATGTCCAGCTTCGGAGATCATCAGTTCATAATAGAACTTCTGAAGTTCCTCATCTGCAATGTTTTTTGACAAAAGCTTAAAACGCTCACAGCTCCGGGCTTCAATCAATGCATTCAAAAGCAATTGCTCGGTTAGCTGTTGCATGCGGTTACCACCCTTTTTGACAAATTCATTGAGCTTGATCACATATTCGTCTTTTCGGGGAAAGCCAAACTTCATCCCTCTTTTCCGAAGTTGCTCTAAAACCCGCTCAAAATGTGCCCACTCCTCTGCAACAATCGGAGTCAACGTATCCACCAACTCATCCAAATCAACGAATCTTAGAATCAGACTGATGCAGGAAGATGCCGCCTTCTGCTCGCAATACGCATGGTCAACAAGGATATCCTCGATCTGCATTTCTGCAATCCCAACCCACCTCGGGTCGGTTGGCAGCTTCAGATGAAGCATTTTTTGTCTGGTGCTTTCTTCCCAAGTCATTTAGAATTACGATTTACGAGTTTTGATTTACGACATCCTTATAACTTTTGGCGTCTTTATTAATATTTAGCCTTTTCGCTAAGGCATTCTTAAGTCTTGCTACTTTCTTCTTAAATCTATTTCCTATCAATCAAACAAATACCACGTGATCCCTAGATCCAGAAATGATTTGTATCCGGTGTAATCCGGTGTCACAAAATACCCTTCCTGCTGCATCATCCCTGCATTGAGGTGATTGTATTTAAACAGCACCCGGGTACGGTTGATCCGGAAATCGAGAAACAAGTCTGCTACCGGATAAGCATAGATATCAAAGGTGTTTTGTAGGTAAAATTGCTGAAAAGACGGATTATAGGCCTCTGCATAATAGGAAGACTTATACCTCACATCGACGCCGAATTGGACATAGACATTCTCATCAAACATCGGGCTGTCAAAGTAAAAGCGCGTGTTTGCAAAAAATTGGGGTATTCGAAAATTATCTGCCCCGTCCCCTGTAATCTCTGTAAATACCATCTCGGTATCCCAGCGGAATTTTTTACCGATCTGAATATTTGCAATCAAACCAGGCATCAGCATATAAGCCTCACCGGAGGATTGAGTCGCTATTTTTTCCTCGTTGAAAAAAACATAATTGTTTACTCGGTTGATGGTCAGGTTAGGTCTGAGACTGATACCCCTGAAGTCCAGTTTGATCCGACCTTTGATCTGATCCACTCCGGTATTGGCAAAATCGTTTTCCCACTGAAAGTGATTTCCGTAGTAAATCTGCTGAACTGAGGTGGGTTTGTATAAAGCTTTGGTGTATTCCAACTCCAGCCAAGGTGAAATAAATAGCCCATGAATCCGGAATGCCCCGGGAATC
>DATIAI010000144.1:0-4222 GCA_035458065.1 Algoriphagus sp.
GTCTGAGCTTTTTGTAAATCAAATTCCAACCAAAGATAAGATTTGGGCAGAGGTTATTCCTGGTCTCAGAGAAACATACAGATTTGATACGGAACAAGCCTACTATCAGATGTATCAATCCGCAAGGTTTGCATTTACTTGGAAAAAAGGAGGCTGGGATTGCCTGAGACATTATGAAATAATAGCAAACGGCTGTATCCCTGTTTTTAGAGATATAAATTTGTGTCCTGATGCTACTTTGGCCAATTTTCCCAAATCCTTATTTCAGCGAGTTAACAAAGAGTTGATTCCATGGAAAGAAACACCGGAATACGAAGAGCTGTATCATAAACTTGCTGAGCAAATCCTAGATTATTCCCGAGAGCACGCCTCAGCAGAAGGTATGGGAAAAAAGTTCTTGGAAATCGCCGGCCTTTACCCGGGAGCAAGGGTTTTGGTACTTACCTGCGATCCTCGACCCAACTATTCTAGGGAATTCACCTTTATCGGTCTTAACCGGGTATTGAAAGCGTCCGGCGGGATCTGTATCTCTTATCCTGAATTAAAGCCAATCTATAGCGATTTTCCCCAAAACGAAGCACAGAAACTTTACGGCAAAGGATTTGGCTACACCCGCAGACTGGAAAGATCCCATACAGAGGAATTAAAAGTCTGGACCGATGAAACGGTTAAGACTTCCATTTTAACAAAAAAGTGGGATTTTATCCTTTTCGGAAAAATTGGGGTTGACGAACCTACTTTAGGCTCACTTCCGGAATTACCATTTTGGAATGAAATAGTTGACCTTTACCCTTCGGATAAAATTGGCTTTTTATATGGAGGAGATCATATTCAGGATTTAAAAGATACTGGAAGCATCCATACCAGACACCTATTACGGCATGCACGGTTTGGAAAATGCTTTGTCAGAGAGCTAAATCAGTAATTGAAAATTCAATCAGGATTGCAAGTTGAATTTATGCTAATAGAGTTTTTGACAAAGTGCACCAATTTGTGGTAATCCAATTTTATTTTTTCAACAATTAAAAGACTCAACTTGTCAAAAATAGAATTTCCTATTCCTATAGTTTTTTGCGCTGATGGAAAATTCATTTCCCATGCGATGACGACAATGCTTTCTGTAATCAAAGCGAATCCGAATGAATGGTTTCGATTTTTTTTGCTGGGAACCGAACTGGAAGATCCCAAAAAATCAGCTATTGAAAACAAAGTGAATTCTCTGGGTTCAAAATTTGAATTCATTAAAATCGATGATGATGCTTTTGATAATTTTCCAATTCCACATCATTTTTCGAAAGCCAATTATTTTAGACTTCTTATTCCCGAACTGCTCCCTTTTAAAAAAATAATTTATTTGGACGCAGACATCATCGTTGTTTCCTCCTTAAGTGATTTTTTGAAAATTGATTTGGAAAATCAAATTCTCGCCGCAGTTGCAGATCCAATATACCAATGGAAAACTGAACTGGGAATGAAGGATACCTCAACCTATTTTAACTCTGGAGTCATGCTAATGAATCTGGAAGTTTGGAAAGAGTTGCGTATTACCCAAAGAGCATTTGAATTTATTAATGCTTCTCCTGAAAAAATCAGGTTTGTCGATCAATGCGCTTTAAATGCAATTATTGATGGAGCTTTTATAGAACTTTCTCCTAAGTTTAACCAACAGGCAATTCTATTTAAAGAAGGATTCCATTTGGGACATTCAAGTTGGACGAAAGAGCAGATCCAGGAAGCGGTTGATTCTCCTATTCTTATCCATTTTACTGGACCAAGTAAACCTTGGGAGTATAACAATAATCATCCTAGAAAGCTGGAATACTGGAAGGTTCAAAAGGATTCACCCTTCAAATTAAATCATCCGGAAGGTATGGTTTGGTCAGACCATTTGAAATCTCTATTTCCTAACTCTTTGAAGAAAAAGCTAAAATCTCTATTGAAATTTCATTGATTCAGCTTCCTTGAATTAAAAAAAATGCAATCAACAAGAATAGTAATTATTGGCCTTGGATCAATTGGTACAAGACATTTCAATAATTTAAAGACCCTGGGTTACCAAAATATTGCATTGGTTAGCTCTAAGTTGATAAAACCCAAAGAGTGGGACGGATATGAGGTTTTTCCAAATTTGGAACTTGCCCTGGAAGCATATCCATTCTCCCATGCATTTGTTTGTTCTCCTACTGCTTTTCATGTGGATCAATTGAAGCTCTTGGTTCAAGCAAGAGTCCCCAAAATCTATTTGGAAAAGCCGGTAAGCCATAACTTTAATGACTTGGAACAATTCAAAACTACATCCGAAAATGGAGTTCAAATAATCGTTGGATATGACCTCCACTTTGATCCCGGATTGACCATGGTTAAGAAATTGCTCAGCGAAAATGCCATTGGCAAAGTCTATAGTGCCAATGCCTTTGTAGGACAATATCTACCCGATTGGAGACCTTACGAAGACCATAGAAAGGGCATGAGCGCATCAATTGAACGTGGAGGGGGGGTAATGCTTGATCTGATCCATGAGTTTGATTACCTCCTTTGGTTGATGGGGAAAGCAGCAAGTGTTACTGCCATTTACCAAAAAAATGAAGAACTTGAAATTGAGACAGAGGATGTGGCTGATGTTTTGATCAAATTTGAGTCCGGGGTCACCGGTACCATCCATTTGGATTATCACCAACGTGTTCTTATCCGGAATTGTGTGTTTACCGGGTCACTAGGGACAATTAAGTGGGATTTGGCAGCACGGACAGTGGTTCTGATAGGTGAAAACAAGGAAGAGATTCGGTACAATTTTTCCACTTTTGAGCGGAATGACCGATACCTGGAAATTGTCAAAACTTTTATGGAAGAATATTCAGACGATAGAATTTGTACCTTTGAGCAAGGGTTGGAAAGCCTTCAACTGGTAATAGCTGCAAAAATTTCCAGTCAATCCAATTCGATTATTAAATTCCCAGTATTTAAATGATTTTAGCTACTATTTGCTGCCGAGGTGGATCCAAAGGGGTACCCAATAAGAATATAAGGCCATTGAGCGGAATACCATTAATAGGTCACACCATACTTCAAGCCCAAAAAAGTGAATTGATTGAAGACTTGCTGATTTCTACTGATTCACAGGAAATTGCAGCCACAGCCAGGCAATTTGGAGCTAAAGTGCCATTTTTAAGACCTGGTGATTTGGCGACAGATACAGCTAGTAAATGGCCTGTTTTTATTCATGCCTTGGAGTTTTACGAAAAGGAATTTGGCCAGAAGGTAGACTATTTAGTGGATTTGGATGTCACTGTTCCATTAAAACAATACATTGATATTGATGCAGCTATTCGATTGGCCCTCTCTAGGCCAGATGTTGATGTAGTCATTACAGGTTATGAACCTGAAAGAAATCCCTACTTCAACATGATGGAAATTTCTGATAAGGGATATGCAGAAATCGTAAAAAAATCCCAAAAACCAATTGTTAGAAGACAGGATGCCCCGGTTGTTTACAGCCTTAGCCCAGCGGCATATGTGGTCAAGAAATCCGCTCTGTATGAATTTGAGCATTGGTCAAAAGCAAATTGTCTGATCAGTCCAATGCCTAGAGAACGGGCAATCGATATAGATACAGAATTTGACTTTTCTTTGGTTGAATTTATTCTTTCCCGAAAAGGGGGTAATTAATTTACATCTCCTTCAATCATCCTTTTAATTAACGATCTATTTCAATATTATGAGTGAAAAATCAAACCTGTTTGACCTGACAGGAAAAGTAGCAATCATTACCGGAGGTGGTGGACTCCTCGGAGCAGAGCATGCGATTGCTTTAGCCGATCAAGGAGCTAAAGTGATACTTGCAGATAAAAATACAGAAGCTTGTGAGCAGGCTGTTAAGGTATTGAATGAAAACGGATATCAAAATGTATTTGCTGCTACCTGCGATGTTACTTCCAAAGAAAGTTGGGAGCAACTCTTAGAAAAAACACTTAAGGATTTGGGAAGAGTTGATATACTGATCAACAACGCAGGTTTTACCAATCAAAGTAAATCCAAAAACTTTGATGCCTCCTTTGAGAATTTCCCATTAGAAGACTGGAACAATATCATGAATGTAAACCTGACCGGGACTTTTCTGGGTTGTCAGGTTATTGGCAAACATCTGTTGGAGCAGGGAAAAGGATCTATTATTAATATCGCTTCACTCTACGGAGTGGTGAGCCCAAATCATTCTATTTATCCT
>DATIAI010000145.1:0-4952 GCA_035458065.1 Algoriphagus sp.
GGTGGTTTGGAAATACATCCATAGCATCCAGCATTTCATTTCGGGATTCTAAAGGAAATCTGCTTGTTACTGCAGAAGTCCAAGGAAAAGAGATGACGGATCTATACTACACTTCTGTTGAAAAGGCCGAAACTATTTCCGGACTTGAAGGTCAGAGTTGGATTGGTGCTGACAAATACTATCGGTATGATTATGCCTTCCGGGTTCCTTTCAATGAATTCATTACCTATGAAGTAACCTTGGGCGGGCATAAGTTCAGCCAAGTTTTCAAATCAGCTCCTGATGCGAAAAACTGGGAAAATATCCGGTTTATCGCATTGTCTGATTCGGAAACAGAACCACGAGGTAGAGTCACTCACAGGACTTGGTTTCCAGGACTACCTTTGTTCAGACCATTTACTCTTCCCAATACATGGAAGCAGAAATTCGGAAGCACGATAGAGCAAGGAATTGAACTACCCAATTATTTCCTGACCGAAAAGGAAGGCTATGCTGCCAATTTGGAGATCGTAAATAGCCGGAAACCTGATTTCATGATGATGCCCGGTGACTTGGTTCAGGGCGGAGGATATATGCCTGCCTGGGATGAATTTTGGAGACACAATTCAGGTCAGTTTGGCACAGGACTTTCATCTTATGCCATTATTGCGGCAATTGGAAATTGGGAATCCACAGGAGAAATCAACGGAGGATATGGTATAAATGAGCGGGGAAAGTTTAATCCTGTCGTGGGCAGATCCAGATTTCATTCCTTTTTTGAATTTGATATAAACGATCCTCTCCAAAAACACCGGCAAAGCTACTACAGGACTGACTATGGACCGATCACCATTCTGACCCTTGATTCCTCCAACGGCACTCCGGAGGAGAAGCGAACCGATACCCCTGATACTCAAAAACTCAAAAACAAGGAATTTTCTGACCCTGGTACCGATACACAAGAAAACTACACCCAAGCTCAATACAATGCTGCCGGAGGAAATGATCTGTCAGGTTTTGGTCCAGGCACGGCTCAATACATTTGGCTCGAAGCTAATCTAAAAGAGGCGAGGGAAAGCAAAAGATTGATTTTTGTGCAGTTCCATCACATTCCATTTAGTTCAGGAGAGAATGGAGTTCCGATGAACCATGAACTTTCGACAGGTCAGGGAGGAACTCCGCTACGGGTTTTACATCCTCTCTTTGAGGAATACGGAGTTATCGCCGTGTTGGCTGGTCACGATGAGCTGTTTGAGCGCAGTTTTGTGGATGAAAATAAAGATGGTAAGGGTGTCCAATATTATGATGTCGGTGTGGCAGGCGACGGATTGTATGGGGTGAAAAGAAACTGGATTTCAAATCCTTTGGCGACCCTGGATTATAATCAATTTTCCCAATGGACAGCTGATCAAAAATCCATCGAACAATGGAATACCTCGGGAGCAAACCCAGTCCTTACTGATGGAGGAAAGCACTACGGTCACTTGGAAGTAAATCTGAAAAAGGTGAAAGATGGAGCTAAAACTTTTGCGCAGATTGACTTCGAGCCGGTTTATATTTTTCCGGTCATGGATCAGAATTACAACTTGCAGCGAATCGAGCGAAGAGTATACAACGACAAGCTTAGAATAATGGTGGAGTTGGAGGAAGAGGTCACAAAACCTGTTTTCAAGAATGAAATTACGGTGGAATTGGATGAAAATGGCAAAGCCATCACCATACTGAAAGATTATCTTGAAAATGAACCCTTAGAAGAATGGAAGGCGGAATTCTCAAGAAGTCCAGAGTACTCCTGTGTTGATTTGGAAGGTGCCGAAAATGAAATCAAAATAACTGACTCTAAGGGGAATTCTTGGATTAAAGTAGTTTTGGTGAAAGTCATAGATAAAATTGCACCTGACTTTGAGGCAACAGACGCCAATTTGCCCTTTGATAAAACTATTGGGAAAGTGCTTCTCGACGCTGGGAGTTTTTACATCCGCACTGAATTCATTACCGAAAATTGTCTCAATCCGCTGGGAGTACAGGTTGATTTGAGCATCAAAGAAATTACTTGTGCTGATTTTAACCCAGATGGGAGCTATGAACCGAAATCTGTAACTATCACCATCACAGACAGATCCGGGAATGCCACCTCAAAAGTCAGAAAAGTAAATCTTAATGTTTTTGAGTCTAAAAAAATCTCCATTTCTCCTGAGTCAGGAACCCAATTGCCGGTAGGAAAACCTGCCGAAATTCGTCTCGGTGAAGAGTTTGAATTTACGCTCCTGGGCTGGTATAGAAATGGGCAATTGATAATTGGTGAGAAGGGAAAGGCTATTTTAACGGACCAACCCGGAACTTATTGGGCTCGATTGGTTCCAGTAGGTACTGGGTGCGTCGTGGAATCGAGGCAAACTGAAATCAGCTTCACATCCCTTCCTTTTGGTCAAATAAAAGAATCAGTGGATTTGATTCTGGGTCCGGATGGAAAAGCCGACTTGAAGCCACAGGATGTTTTTGTCTACTGGCCACAACCCGATCCTAATCTTACCATTACTTTAAATAAATCCCTTTTCAATTGTGAAAATCTCGGAGAAAATGAGGTGGGTATAACGATAAAAAACCAAAGCGGAGAGACTTGGGAAAAGAAAACTTTGGTGATTGTCAAGGATCAAACCAAGCCAGTTTTGGTACCAAAAAACATCAGTCTTGAACTGGATGTCACCAAAGGAGTGGTGGAAATCAGTCCTGAATCAGTATTGGCTGAGTTTGGAGACAATTGCGGGATAAAATCCCTGACGATCAACAAAAACAGGTTTACCTGCGAGGATCTGGGCAAGGAATTTTCAGTTGCCATACGGGCAGAGGATACTTCCGGAAATGTTTCCGAGGCAGTAGCTATAGTTTCGGTGGTAAGGTCGGAGGCTGAAAAAGTCATCATTACCGGTAAAAAAGAAATATGTGCTGGCGAAAAATCAGTTCTGGAACTCAGCTCTTCCAAGTCTTTTGAAGTAATCCGATGGAGAAGGAACGGGGCAGAAATCCAAGGACAAACCGGCAAGACATTGGAGGTTGCAGAGCCTGGTAAATACCATGCCGTGATCCGCTATTCCGGCGCTTGTCTATCAGAAACTTCCGAATTTGAAGTGGTAGTCCATCCATCACCAGCAGGTGAAATTGCTGTCGATGGAAATATCCTACGAGCACCTGAGGGTAATTATTCCTATCAGTGGTTTAGAAATGGCGACGCGATTGAGAAAGCAACATCAAGAACTTTCATTGCAGAATTGATGGGAGAATATTCAGTCGAATTGACTTCTGAAGCAGGTTGCAAATCCAGATTAAAACCGGTTACTCTGACAATTTCAGGAATAGGAGGGAAACCTGTGAATCAGGCAATTGAACTTAAAATCTATCCAAATCCTGCTTCGGATCGTGTCAAATTAGTATTGCCGGATGGTGTTTTGATTTCAAAGCCGAACATTTCAGTTTATTCATCCGAAGGAAAAGATGTCAGTACTGCTGTTCAGATTATTTTAGTGAATGATTCTGAAATTGAAATTCTTTTGAACAGATTAGCCAAAGGGACGTACCTTATCTGGATTGTTGGAGAAAACCAAAAGACCTTCTTTGGTAAATTAGTCGTTGTTAACTGAAACTAGATAAATGAAATCGAGCATGCCTGAGGCAGACAAGCCTAATGAAAATCGTCACACAGAGGTAGGCCACGATACCTATTTGGGCGCCACTGCGAGATTCCATGTGGCCTTTGAAAATCAAATAAAAAACACATGAAATTCTTTTCTTTTTTACTTGTATTTGCCTCATTCTGTCTCTCCAATTCTATTGCACAAACTATCCCTTTTTCCAAAGGAAGAATTATCATCAGTTCTGACGGAAATGAACACGATGAGGATGACTGGGCCGCGACTCCGATGAGTCTTGCTCTATTAGCTGCTCGGGAACTTCAGGATCAATTGGTAATCTATACCTTCAGCGACCATACTTGGGGATCCAACAAGGAGAAGCCTGGCGCTGATGGACAAATGCGGGAAAGCGCTTTTATTGGAGCAAAGAAATTTGGGTTCAAAAAAACCAAATTTATTGAAGCCGTGGCTGCCCCGAATTATGCGGTTATCGAAATTACACTTCAAATCAATAAAAGTTCGGCCAAAGATCCACTGACGATCATAGCTGCGGGCCCAATGGATGTGGTTGGAGACGCCATCAATGAAGCTGATTCTCTCAAACTCAAATATGTCAGGCTAATTTCCCACTCCACTTGGAACGATGAACATGCCGACAAACCCTACGAATGGGAAAAGCATGAAGGCTGGACTTGGGCAGAAATCAAAGAAGAATTTGAGCCAAAAGGACTCCAGATGGATCATATCACGGATCAAAACGGTGGAGATGATTATGAGGGGTTGAAGACCGATCTGACCAAGTACGACTGGGTGAAAAATTCCCCAAATAAGGACCAGAAACCTTTCGAAAAGGGTTCTTGGGATTGGCTTTATAGCAGATTAGTTGCTGCGCAAAAAGGAGGGGAGTTTGACCCTTCAGATGCGGGTATGATTGTCTATCTGCTTACCGGGAAGCAAAAAAACAGTCCTGATGATTTGAAAGAAATCCTCGAGAATCCGGGAAAAATTAAATAGAAAAAGGCCCTGAAATTGAAATTCAGGGCCTTTCTTATAGGAGAGTGAAATTATTTGAATGCTTGCAATCCCGTAATCTCCTGACCTAAAATCAACAGGTGAATATCATGAGTCCCTTCATAGGTGATCACAGATTCCAGATTCATCATATGACGCATGATGGGATATTCTCCCGTGATTCCCATTCCTCCGTGTATTTGGCGTGCTTCCCTGGCTATATTCAACGCCATTTCCACATTGTTTCGCTTGGCCATCGAAATGTGAACTGTCCGGGCTTTACCCTCATTCATCATCTTTCCGACTTTCCAGGCCAAAAGTTGTGCTTTGGTA
>DATIAI010000146.1:0-4337 GCA_035458065.1 Algoriphagus sp.
TTTCTTCTTCTATTCATTGGGATGGTAAAAAATATGTGGTCGATGCCAAGTCCTACAAATTTGAAAATCAGGAACCAGTTATCGGATTGGTGGAGTGGTGTCCGGCAAGAATGTTTTTTGAAGAACTCCAGGAGGGAAAAAAATTCATGTCCGAAGTTTATGGCCTGACTACGACGATTAAAAAACTACAACCCAATGTCTATCAGACAAGCATCGCTGGCAATGAAAACCAGTATTACTACCAATTCGGAAAGCTTCAAAAAGTCGTCCTAGAAAGCTCTATCAAGAATTTTCAATACAAGCGAGTGCAATGAATGAAAAGTTGGAGATTTCAGTAATCATTCCTGTTTTGAATGAAGCTCAAAATCTCCGGGAATTGATTCCAATTTTGAAGAAATCCGGAGGTGATATTATCGCTGAAGTAATTGTTGTGGACGGTGGGAGCCGGGACGATTCATGTGCTGTGGCAGAGTCATTAGGAGCTAAGGTTGTAAGGGCTGAAGTTGCCTCCAGAGCGATTCAGATGAATTTGGGAGCAAAGAATGCAAAAGGTAATACCCTGTTTTTTGTCCATGCAGACACCCGGCCATTGAGATCATTTGCTAAGGAAATTCGGGCTGCGAGGACCAGAGGATTCAAAGCTGGGTGCTTTCGGTATCATTTTGATTCCGATGCATTTTTATTGAGGGTGAATTCTTGGTTTACACAGTTTAATGGACTTTTTTCTGGAGGCGGAGATCAGACTTTGTTTATATCCCGTGATTTTTTCAATACATTGGGAGGATATGATGCCCAATTTTGTTTGATGGAGGATTTTGAATTGGTCAAAAGAATCAAAAAGAAGACAAAATTTTTTATCATCCCGAAGTCCATCACCGTGTCTGCGAGAAAGTACCGGGAAAATTCCTGGCTAAGAGTACAACTGGTTAACCTTTTGATATTTACTTTGTTTCACTTGGGTATGGCTCCGGAAAAGCTTAAAAAATCGTACTCAATATTTCTTCAAAATGGGGCAAACTCCTGAAAAAGGTTATCAAATCAACGGAATTCAACAGATTGGAATTGGGGTAAAAAACGTGCATAAAGCTTGGTCTTGGTACCGAAAAGCCTTTTCGATGGATGTGCCGGTTTTTGAAGATGAGGCTACCGCCAATCTCATGACGCGGTATACCAACGGAAAAGCCGAATCAAGACACGCAGTTTTAGCCTTAAATATGCAAGGAGGAGGCGGATTTGAAATCTGGCAGTTTACCAGCAGGACGCCTAATTCAACGAATTTTGAAATTTTGCCGGGGGATTTGGGGATTTATGCTATCAAAATCAGAGTTAGGAATCTGGATAAAGCTTTTGAACATTTAAAAAGCTGCGGTGCTAAAATCCTCACGTCTCCATCCACAACACCCAATGGCATGGGGTCTTTTTATCTCAAAGATCCATTCGACAATGTCTTCCAAATTATAGAAGACTCAAACTGGTTTTCTGAAAATGCGTCTCCAACAGGAGGCGTTTTGGGAGTGGTGATCGGTGTTTCTGATCTGGAAAAATCCATCCCACTTTATCGCGATATTTTGGGTTTCTCGGTTCTAAATTATAAGCAAAAGTCAGTTTTTGAGGACATTCCCGGAGACAAACTTACCTACAATAGAGCTTTGCTTTCCATGCCAGGCGATTGCAATCCCGGTGCTTTTGGTGCACTGCTTTGTCCTGCACAGATTGAATTGATCGAAGTTCACGGTCGGGAACCAAAGCATATTTTCAAAGACAGACTTTGGGGAGATTTAGGTTTCATCCACTGCTGTTTGGATGTAAATGGAATGCGGAATCTTAAGAAAAGGGCAGGGGAGGCAGGTTATCCATTTACTGTGGACAGCGAGGACAGCTTTGATATGGGAAGTGCTTCTGGTCATTTTGGTTACCTCGAAGACGTGGACCAAACTTTGATAGAATTTGTCGAAACTCACCGGGTACCTATTCTTCAAAAATGGAATCTTTACCTGAACTTGAAGAAGCGGAATCCAAAGAAGAATCTCCCAAAATTTTTGGTCAAGCTCTTAGCCCTAAATCGGGTCAAAGCCTAATTCCCCGTTATTTTCTCAACCAAATTGACCAGTCGGTTTGCGTAACCTGATTCGTTGTCATACCATCCGACCACTTTCACCAGATTTCCTTTTGCGGAGGTCAGGGCTTCGTCTATGATGCAGGAATATGGACTTCCCAATATATCCATGGAGACAATTGGGTCAGATTCAACTTGTAAATAACCATTTAGCTTTCCGGATTCTGCATTTTTAAATGCTTGGTTAATTTGGTCAGCGGTAACATCCTGTTTCAATTCCACAATCAAATCAGTCAAAGAACCATCTGGAACTGGAACACGCATGGCGGACGCTTCGATTTTCCCTTCTAAATCCGGTAAAACTCTATCCAGGGCTTTCCCAGCATTGGTGGTTGTCGGAATAATGGAATATGCAGCTGCTCTGGCCCGACGTAAATCACGGTGTGGAGCGTCATGGAGATTCTGATCGTTGGTATAGGAGTGAACCGTGGAAGCATAGCCTTTTTCCACACCAAAATTTTCAGCCAAAACTTGAATCATCGGTGCCAGACAATTTGTGGTGCAGGAAGCATTGGAGATGATAGTTTCCGATCCGTTTAAAATAGAATCATTCACCCCCAATACGACCATAGGAATGGTTTCATCCTGAACAGGGGCAGAGATGATGACTTTTTTTGCGCCGGCTTTCAGGTGTTTTTCTGCACCAATCCGATGAGTAAACCTTCCGGTACATTCGATCACTACCTCAACTCCCAATTCTTTCCAGGGTAACTCCTCTGGATCGGCTTTGGAAAAAAGCTGAATCGTATTCCCATTTGCTATCAAAAGTTCCTCCTGGAGAGAGATTTCACCTTCAAATTTTCCATGAACGGAATCATATTTCAATAAATGTGCGATCGCTTTTGGATCAGCCAAGTCGTTGATGGCAACCAATTGCAGAGTAGGATGACGAAGGAGAAGCTTGGCAGTATATCGGCCAATCCGGCCGAATCCGTTGATTGCAATTTTGGTCATTTGAACTTGTGGACTTATGTTGGGTTTTTCTGGGGGCGAAATTAGATAAAAGCCCGTGACTATTTTTAAGTAAAACTTTAAGCCTTTGGTTCAGGTTTTTACCTCAATTTCCAAAGAAATTTTTGTGACGATTTTGGCTTTCTAAATCTGACCAGCTATATTTGCACAACCTTTCGGAAAAGCACGTTTTTCAGGGGTTTTAGGGTCGGTTCGTCTAGGGGTTAGGACGTATCCCTTTCACGGATAAAACACGGGTTCGATTCCCGTACCGACTACTTATAATGCTGATTTTAAACAACTTAAGTCAGTGTATTGAAATTTTTCTTTTCCCCTATGGTCGGTTCGTCTAGGGGTTAGGACGTATCCCTTTCACGGATAAAACACGGGTTCGATTCCCGTACCGACTACGAGACCTAAGGCTTAAAACCGAGTGTCTTAATTATTTTTGTTTTATGGTTGTTAGTGGTTAAAGTGAACAAAATCCCGATCCTTGATCGGGATTTTTGTTTTTAGGACTATTTATATCAGTGGCGAGCAGATTGTTTTCATTTTTTTTACTTTGGTTGTCCATTTACCAATGTTATGCTCAAAATCCCAAACAAACCTATTTTAGTAAGTGCTTTACTAATTGCTAACGCTTTCTTTATCTCTTCCTGTAAAAAGGAAGAACCCGTTGATCTTCGGATCAAAACACTCAGCAAAGACGAAATTTCAGTCCAGCTGGAAGTAGCAAAAAAATCGATCAGCCCTCAACTTAAAGAAGGATTAAAACTTGAAGTTTGGGCTGTAGATTCCCTGGTCAAAGATCCGATTGGTCTCCAGGTCAATGACAAAGGTGAAGTACTCTACACCAGATCCCCCCGAAGATTTAATTCAGAATTTGATATCCGAGGACATCAGTCCTGGGAAATCCGCTCCATTGCAATCCAAACTATAGAGGAAAAGCGTGCATTTCTCCGTTCGGAGCTTTCTCCGGAAAGATCTGCAGAAAACACCTGGCTTGACGACCTAAACGGTGATGGTTCTCACGATTGGAGGGACATGACCATTGAAAAAAATGAGGTTCACAAACTCAAAGACACCGATGGAGATGGATTGGCTGATTGGTCTCAGATTCAGGTTCAGGATTTCAATGAGGAAGTCACAGACATAGCGGGTGGTCTATTGGAAACTGATGATGCACTTTTTGTGGCAGCAGGCCCGGATCTTTGGAGACTGGTTGATACCAATGAAGATGGGATCATGGATGAAAAAACATCTCTTTCCC
>DATIAI010000147.1:0-2540 GCA_035458065.1 Algoriphagus sp.
AGAGGTTTGATTATCAAAGAAGAAGTCATATCCATCAATATTCCAGGTGGAGTTGGAGAAGGAATGCAACTCAGCATGTCCGGCAAAGGAAATGAAATTCCAGGCGGAGTTCCCGGTGACTTGCTTATTGTAATCGAGGAAGCAGAGGACAATGTCCTTCAGCGTGAAGGAAACAATGTGATTTATGATTTACATGTTTCTTTTATTGATGCAGCTCTAGGTGCTTCTTTGGAAGTTCCAACTATCGATGGAAAAGTTAAAATCAAAATAGACCCGGGAACACAAAGCGGAAAAATGCTTCGTTTGAAAGGTAAAGGTATAAAAGACATCAATGGCTACACTCGTGGAGATCAGTTGATTATGGTCAATATCTGGACGCCTACTGAGCTTTCAAGAGAGGAAAGAAATATTTTGGAATCCTTGAGAAATTCTGAAAATTTCAAGCCCGACCCAGGGAAGCAGGACAAATCTTTCTTTGATAAAATGAGGGAGTTTTTCTAAAAGAAATTTAGCCGGAAGTGATTCCGGCTTTTTTTATATTTTTAAAAAACCTTTTCAAAGTCCCCCCGTAACCTTACCGTATGCTGAAAAAACTGTGTCTGCTTATATTCTGGATCATAGTGGGGGCAATTCCCGGACAGGCGCAGTTTGTAAAAGAGTATAAGGTGACCGAGAGAAAAGGCTTTGAAATGGTCTATCTCAATTTTTCCTCTTATAAAAGTCTAACACAGCTCAAGCGGGTGCAGTCCGCTGATCCTATTTACATTCATGGTCATTTGCTGAAGTCCAACATCTTACCGGATTTCAAATATTCAGTCCATGACAACATGCTGGACGCGAAGCTGGTACATAAAAATGTGGAGTCTGACAACCTTGGAAAAAGTATCACTTCCAAACTTTTTTCAGACAACACTGATTTTGACCATTCTTGGGACTTAGGTCTTGGCTCCAACTTCCTTTACCACTTGGAGTTTAATTTGGGAGTTGGAAGGGCGGAATTTGACCTGGCCCAGATCCCGGTCTCCCAGCTTAAAGTGAAAAGCGCCAGTGCAGATGTCAGGATCCATTATGGCACGGAAGTTCCTAACCAAGTGGAAATGGACACGCTGTTGGTTACCTTGAATATGGGGACGGTGGAAGTCCAGAACGCCAACTTTACCAATGCCCGCAAAATGATCATTGAGGTAAATTATGGAAAAATTGATCTCAATTACAGTGACGGTCTTTCCAGCAAATGCCAAGTAATCGCGGCAGTGAGTGGAGGTAGTATCCACCTCAAGCTTCCTCCCGATTCCAATCCCGTCAAAATAAGAATGAAAACCACGCCAATGTGTCGTACCGTTTTTCCAAAATATCTAAAATCAATTGATAAGGAAACTTACATCACCAAAGGATACAAAGCCTCGGACCCCAGATTATTGGAGCTGATTTTGGATGTGGGAGTAGGGTCGATTACCATCGAATAAATCAGGAATGCTGCAGATTGATCAGATAAACAAATCCTATGAAAATCACAGGGCACTTACCGATGTAAGTCTTTTTGTGCCAAAGGGAGTGATTTTTGGACTTTTAGGGCCTAATGGCGCAGGAAAAACCACCCTGATTCGAATTGTCAACCAGATTATCGAGCAGGATAGTGGGAGCGTGGAATTGGATGGCCGCAAGCTTTCTCCAGACGATATACGCAAAATCGGGTATCTGCCAGAAGAGCGCGGTCTTTATAAAAAAATGAAGGTCTGGGATCAGTTGATCTATTTCTCAAGGCTGAAAGGATTGAGTGAAAGCGAGGCCAAAATCCAGATCAAAGGCTGGCTGGAAAAGCTGGAAATAGGTTCTTGGAGGGATAAGAAAATTGAGGATTTGTCTAAGGGCATGGCTCAAAAAGTCCAGTTTATCTCGACAGTGGTTCATCGACCTTCACTTTTGATTTTGGATGAACCCTTCTCCGGTTTTGACCCAGTCAATGCCGAAATCATCAAAAATGAAATTTTGGAACTGAGAGAAAAAGGCACCACTGTGATTCTGAGTACTCACCGGATGGAATCTGTGGAGCTTCTTTGTGACCAAGTAGCCATGATTAACCGATCTCGGAAAATTCTCGATGGCACTATCCGGGAAGTGAAAATGAGTTTTAGGCCGGAGGTTTTTCAGGTGTGTATTTCAGATTTGAAAAGAGATCTTCCTCAAGAGTGGATCCCAAAATTTGCAAATGAAGCTTGGGAATTAACTTTGCCGCTTTCTGGAAAAACTCCCAACCAGCTTTTGTCTGAATTGATGGACTTCGGGGAAGTGATCCAGTTTAGAGAGCAAATTCCGAGCATGGAGGAGATTTTTATACATCAGGTAAAAGCGACGGCAAATGGGTAAAATTTTACTTGTCATTCAGCGGGAATATTTAGCCCGGGTCAAGAAGAAATCATTTTTGATCGCCACGATTTTGACTCCCTTGATTTTCCCGGCAATCATGGGTGTTTTCGTTTGGATAGCGATGGAAGAAAAGGGAAGTCAGTCGCTTCGAATCATTGAAGTGATTGACGAAA
>DATIAI010000148.1:0-4693 GCA_035458065.1 Algoriphagus sp.
ACTACCTGATCCCACAACTCTACTGGAGCATGGAGCATCGGCTGGCTTCCCACCGAATGCTGGCCGACTGGTGGTCCAACAACAGCTTCAACACCAATGTATACATTGGGAATGGACCTTATAAAATCCGTGAAGATTCGGATGCTGCTTGGAAAAATCTAGGGGAACTCAACGCTCAGGTAAATTATGCCAGGACTTTGCCGCAAATTCAAGGCAATGCTTTTTTCTCAGCTAAGTCCATTTATGTCAAAAACCAGGACATCGCTCAGTTGCTGAAAAAAGAAGTGTACGATAAGCCTACTTTACCCCCTTCTTTTCAGCCAAAATCTGAAGCTATAATTGAGATCCCGGTGGTTTTTGATGTGAAAACAACCACGGAAAAAACACAAATCAGTCTGGAAAAACCATTGGATCCGGCCATTCGTTATGCGATGGTTCAAGGTGGAAACGACCTCACTAACCTCCATGATGCCATCATCCACACGGCTTGGGTAGGTGGATCGAGGGTTCGAAATCTTGATGTTCCCAGCTTAAACACTGAGTATCTGGCCATCCGATGGATTGATCATTTCGGAAGAATTGTACAAACTCAGGTCTTCCAAACTCCTAAAACCGCCCGCCCATGAAAGACATGCTCGTTCGCCTGACAGAACTTCCTGAAGTTTCCGAATTGGAAAAAAAGCTTCTGGAGAAAGAAAAAATCGTTTTTCGCAGAGCCATTGCTCCCGAAAAACATTTAGTCGGCGAATGGGTCATGAATCAGTTTGGAGCCTATTGGCAATCCGAAGTTGAAGTAGCCTTTTCCCGTCAGCCTGTCTCTTGCTGGATTGCCCAGCGGGGAAATCAGATCCTTGGTTTCGCCTGCTACGAAAGCACTGCCCGGAATTTCTTTGGCCCAACTGGCACTTTGGAATCCGAGCGAAGCAAAGGCATAGGAAAAGTTCTATTGATTAAATCCCTCGAATCACTTCGTGAAATGGGCTATGCCTATGCCATCATCGGTGGAGTTGGGCCGGCAGAATTTTATGAAAAAGCAGTTGGCGCCAAAGCAATTGATGGTTCCGAGGTAAGTGTCTACGAAAATTTACTTCGGAAATCATGACCCAAAACAACTCTAAAAATCCCTGGTTTTGGGTCCCATCGCTGTATCTCACCGAATCCGTTCCTTATGTAATCATCATTACGGTCTCGGTGATCATGTACAAAAAGCTTGAGGTTTCCAACGCTGACATCGGCCTTTACACGTCATTCCTTTATTTACCATGGGTCATCAAACCCATCTGGAGTCCGATTTTGGAGCTTTTTGGAAACAAAAAGAAATGGTTTCTCAGCATGCAGCTGATTCTATCCCTGGTTTTTTTGGGAGTAGGATTAACCACCGGAACCGAGCAGTTTTTTATTGTTACGCTAGCATTTTTCTGGATGGGAGCTTTTGCCTCGGCTACCAATGACATTGCCTCTGACGGACTTTATTTGCTTGCCTTAAAACCCGATCAGCAAAGCTTTTTTGTTGGAATGAGAAGCACCTTTTACCGGGTGGGAATGATTACGGGGCAAGGCTTGATCGTAATTATCGCAGGCAAGTTGGAAACCAGTCTCGGGGACCCAACCGCGGCTTGGTCTTGGACCATGATCATAGTAGCGGGATTGATGCTCGCCCTTACTGGAGTCAACTATTTGACGACTCCAAATGTGATCGAAGAGCGGGTTGCGAAAGCCGATCAGCCCAGTTTCGGGAAGGTGTTTGCTACTTTTTTCACCAAGAAAAACATCGGGCTTTCTTTGGGATTTGTGCTCTTGTATCGCTTGGGAGAATCTCAGTTGGTCAAGATGTCGGCTCCATTCTTTCTTGATGAACGAATAGATGGAGGTCTTGGGCTGAGTACAACCGAAGTCGGATTTATCTATGGGACATTGGGAGTAGTGGCACTTTTGACCGGAGGAATTCTGGGGGGAATCGCCATTTCACGAGACGGACTCGGCAAATGGATGATGCCCATGGCCTTTGCGATCAATGCTCCGAATATCGGTTACGTCTTCTTGGCTTGGTTGCAACCGGAGAGCATAGCGTTTGCTACCACCGTGGTGGTCATTGAGCAATTAGGTTATGGATTTGGCTTCGCTGCGTTTATGATTTTCCTGATTTATCTAGCAGAAGGACTTTTCAAAACCGCTCATTATGCCCTTGCGACGGGATTTATGGCCATGGGAATGATGCTTCCGGGAATGCTTTCAGGATACATGCAGCAGTGGTTGGGCTATCCGGGATTTTTCGTTTGGGTGGTTTTGGCTACAATTCCGGGGTTTGTGATGGCGTATGTGGTAAGGTATCCGAGGGAATTTGGGAAGAAATCAGAAGGATAAAATCAGAAATCTGAAAGTTCAATACTTGTCAGGCTGAGCGGAGTCGAAGCCAAATACCCTTCGACTCCGCTCAGGGTGACCCCAATACAATCCTAATTTTGTAATATTTCAATCTGGAAATGAATAAGAAACAAAAAATAGCCCAATGCTTCTCTCCTGCAGCATTTATTCATGATTCGGAAGAAAACTATCAGGCCATCGAAAAGCTGATTCGGGAGGAGGAAATTGGAGGCTTGACTTTTTTTCATAGCCGACATTCCGCCGCCGCAAACTTTGAAAAACGAGCGGAAGTCCTGGACGTCACAGGTACATTTGAAAAGCTGATCGGATTGATCAACCGCTACCAAGCCATTTCCAAAATTCCGCTTTTGATCAGCATCGACGGGGAATACGGATTGGCGATGCGGGTGGAGAAAACTCCTCAATATCCCTTTGCCATTACTTTGGGAGCGCTAAAAAAAGATGCCGAAAAATGGGTCGAAGAAGTCGGTTACCGAATGGGAATGGACATGAAGAGTTCGGGTATTCACCTCAACTTGGCCCCCTGTGCCGATGTGAATACCAATCCCAACAATCCTGTGATCGGTTACCGATCCTTTGGAAACGATCCCAAAAAAGTCGCCCAACTTGCATTTGCAGCTTATTCAGGAATGAAAAAAGCAGGAATAGGAGCTTGTCTCAAACATTTTCCGGGACATGGTGATACGGCTACCGATTCACATTTGGGTTTACCGATCCTGCACAAAACCAAAGAGGAACTTGAGGTGGAGGAACTTTTTCCTTTCCAATATGGAATTGACAGAGGTGTAGAAATGATCATGGTGGGACACTTGGCAGTCCCTGCCCTGACCGGAGGAAAAGACATTCCCGCTAGCATCAGCCGAGAACTGATCACCGATTTGCTGAAAGGCGAAATGGGTTTCAAAGGTCTCGTGATCTCCGATGCACTGAATATGAAAGCAGTGGCGAACCTCTACCCCGAACCCGGCGAACTCGAATGGCAGGCTTTCCATGCGGGAAATGACATCCTTTGCTTTTCAGATCACGTGACGGAAGGAATTGAAAAAATCGCCCAACATGCCACTGATGCGGAAGTGGACACGGTTTTTGAAAAGATCATTGCCTTGAAAAATCGCTTGGGCGTTATGGAAACCAAACCTATTGAAGTTCCAGCTTTCGATTGGGAAAGCCATTCTCAGCTTCAAAAAGACTTGGCAGAAAACTACGTTTCGGTGATTTCTGGAGAGGTCAATTCTACCGAACTCCAAGTTCTGTCAAAGGCTGGAACGCTTGGATATCGAGAGTTCTTCACCACAGAACAAAGCCATTTTTCTAAGCAAATAGACTTACGCTTCTCTTCATTGTATCAAGCTGAAAAAGTAATTCTAGCCGTTTTTGTTCCAAGTCATAAGCCCTTGAATCAGTTTGGAATGGATCAAATTGTATTAGATGAAATCAAGGAATTGGTAAAAAGTAAGTCCTGTATTTTGATCCACTTTGGAAATCCTCTGGCGCTAAAACACTTGGGAAAGCTGGAAGATTTTGAAGCGGTAATTTGTGGATATCAGGGATTTGAGGAGATGCAGGGGGTGGTGGGAGATAGATTTTTGTGAAATGAATGTATATTCAAGCCTCTGAAAAAGAATTGAAGAAATGTTCTAATTGATGCCTAAAATTTACGAGTACCTCGGTATTATCTTGTTCTTTTATTCCAATGAGCATGAACCTATTCATGTTCATGCCCGAAAAGGGGAATTTGAGAGTAAGGCAGAGATCTTTATGCAAGATGGAATGATTAAAGAAATTATACTTACAAATGTGAAAAGAAGGAAACCGCTGAAAGGAAGCGATCTAAATAATCTTAAGCAGTTTCTGGAAATTTATGCTGAATCGATAGTATCCAAATGGGTTGATTTTTTCGTTTACAACAAGGAGATTAGCTTTGAAAAGATTACACAAAAACTTTAGCCGATGAAAATCACCGTGCGATATCATTCCGAAAAAGAACAAGACCTTTTGGCAATTGAGGAGGCAAATTACATTGGCGATTTTGCAATCAGGTTGAAATTTTCCAATGGCCATATGACTCTTGTGGATTTCAAGCCTTTTTTAGAAGTATCAACTCACCCGGCGATTAAGAAATATTTAAACGAAGAGCTTTTCAAAAACTTTCAAATTACCGATGGCAATATAGACTGGGATGATTTTGACTTATGCTTTCCTATTGAAGATTTGTACAAAAATCGAATCCTGAAAAAAGAAAGTTCTATCACCAAAGCCTAAAAAACTTGCAATTTTTTCAACCCTAATTCGGAAAAATTCCGAATTG
>DATIAI010000149.1:0-2140 GCA_035458065.1 Algoriphagus sp.
TTTTAATGAGCAGACCAATACCTTCACCGGCAAGGATCAGGGAAATGACTGGTTTGTGGTATGGGGAAGTGCTGAAGGATTAGCCCTCGAGCCGACAGAATCTACAACTTGTACCATGACTCCAAAAGGAAAAGGAGCAAATGCCGGTTTTGGTTTAGAAATCAATCTACCTGCCGGTTCCGAACAAATCATACCAATTTACATTTCCGGATCAACAGAAAGTGAACTGAAGGCCCTTGAAACCTTGGCTGATTTGAGACAAAATCTAACACAAGATTGGTCAGCAAAAAAAGATCGTTATGCGTCCTTGGCCCAAATGTCTGAAATCACCATTCCTGACAAAGAACTAGAGCAAGCTTTTGAATGGATCAAGTACAATACGGACTGGCTGATCAGGGAAGTTCCCGGACAAGGACGTGGATTTGGCGCGGGCTTGCAGGATTATCCTTGGTGGTTTGGGGTGGATAGTGAATACACGATTCAGGGGTTGATTACGACTGGCCGTAAGGATTTAGTTTATTCAACGATTGAATTGATTCATTCCCTTTCAGAAAAAGCCAATGGAAACGGGAGAATTGTACACGAGGTCAGTACAAACGGGGAAGTTTTCAATCCCGGAAATATCAATGAAACACCCCAATTCGCATCCATGATTTGGGAAGTTTATCGATGGACCGGAGACCGGGAATTTCTGGAAACCTATTTTCCAACGATCGAAAAAGGACTGAAATGGCTGTTGGAGGTCAATGATAAAGACGGTAACCTTTTGGCCGATGGCTATGGTATGATGGAAATTCATGGTTTGGAATCCGAGATGATTGATGTGGCGGTTTATAGTCAAAAAGCTTTTGCTGATGCGGCTCAAATGGCTCAAATACTTGGAAAAACAGAACTTTCAAAAAGTTATCAACAAACTGCCGATGCATTAGCCATCAAAATCAATTCAGATTTTTGGGTGGAAGAGTTTGGCAGTTATGCTGATTTTATCGGGTCGGCTGAGGATGCTTTGCACTTGATCGACGGAGCGATTATCCGGGCAGATACCTTGAAAAAACCTTGGGCGGTTGCAGAATTGCAAGCTACAAAAGCGAAGTTATCCACATTGCCAAAAGACCAAAAACAGGGGTTTGTACTTTATCATAATTGGGTGGTCAATACGCCGATGGAAACGGGAATCGCAGATCCTGAAAAAGCCAAAATCGCATTGGAAACTGGTATAAAGTATACCAATCCGTTTGGTGTTTTTGTTACAGGAATCGACCGGGATGAAAGTGCAGAAAATGAAGATGGCTCTTTTGTGGGCAGTAAAAGCTTTTCCTATACCGGTGCGGTGATGACTTTGCCAACCGGCGTTTCGGCAATCGGAGAAAATAAGTATGGAAATCCTGATTCGGCCTTGGACTATCTGAAGCGAATGACACGAAGTTTTGGCTTTGCTCTGCCGGGTTCAATCTATGAGGTGTCTCCGGATTACGGGATGTTCACCCAAGCCTGGAATATCTACAGTTTTGCGGTGCCGATCATTACCCAGTTTTTCGGGATCCAACCCGACGCAGGTAACAAAGTGATCCACATTCGACCACAAATGCCATCTGACTGGGATGAAGCATCGATCCAAAAAGTAATTGTAGGAGACAACGAAATTAATCTTTCCTATGAAAATAAGTCGGGGGTTCTTTCCATAGAAGTCAGCCAAACTCAGTCTAAATGGGGAATTTCGATTGAGATTCCCGAAGAGTATTCCAAAGTGAAGAT
Organism: Algoriphagus sp.; assembly: GCA_035458065.1. GTDB lineage: Bacteria > Bacteroidota > Bacteroidia > Cytophagales > Cyclobacteriaceae > Algoriphagus. The sequence goes on from DATIAI010000149.1 coordinate 1,756, forward strand.
TTTGGGTAAAGAGATCAGTTCAGACACTCAGAATGGGTACCGTAGGATTTTGATGACGGGGAAAAAGGTAAGAGTGGAGGCGAGTAGATGAAAATTGAACCTGTCAGGAATCGAAAACACGGAAGGCCCCGCCCTTTAGATATTCAACCAGTAATTTAACTTCAACACCAAAGACCGCTGCTTTGGCATAAAGTCCCCCGGGAAATAATTGTCTGTGTACACCAGAAAAAAGTCAGACACAGGCGCATATCTCCACTGCAATCGGGTGTTGATATTGATGTTGTCGATCTGATTATTGTATTGGACAAAAGTTGTCCAAAACACTTTTTTGGAAAAAGTCAGATCTATTCTAGGCCCGACTAAAACTAAATTGGCATCGCTCTGG
>DATIAI010000150.1:0-5203 GCA_035458065.1 Algoriphagus sp.
ATCAAATTGGCAGCTGAGGAATTTTCTCCGGCTGTAATTGCCCAATATCTGTTTGATTTGGCAAAAGAATACAACCGATTCTATGCAGATCTTCCTATTTTCCATGAAAAAGAGCAACTGATTCAGGCTTTCCGTGTGGCACTTTCCGCATTGACTGCCAAAACAATCAAAAAAGGAATGAGTTTGCTTGGTATCGCTGTCCCTGAACGAATGTAATTATGAAAACCACACTACTGATTATCAGCATCATCCTTTTTGCCTGTGGCAAAACATTGGAAAGACCTACGGACAAGTCCGAATTTCACACCTCTTTTGACCAAACTATGGAAAGTTCCTTTTACGATTTTAAACTGAAAGACATCAACGGCAAAGAAGTAGCCTTCTCAGAATTTAAAGGCAAAAAACTCCTTTTGGTAAACGTTGCTTCCAAATGCGGGTACACCAAACAATACGCTCAACTTCAGGAATTGTATGCCACACACGGAGACAAAATCCTTATTCTGGGCTTTCCAGCCAACAATTTTGGGGGACAGGAACCGGGCTCCAATGAGGAAATCAAAGAGTTTTGCTCTACTGAGTTTGGAGTAACTTTCCCGATGTTTGAGAAGATTTCGGTCAAAGGCTTTGACAAACATCCGCTTTACAGATGGCTTTCAGACGCTTCGCAAAATGGCTGGAACAACGAGGAACCTAGCTGGAACTTCTGCAAGTATTTCATCAACGAGCAAGGCGAACTGGTCAAGTTCTTCCCGTCTTCCGTGACACCTTTAGATGAAGAAATCCTCAAATTAATTGAAGCCTGATTCAAGAATATTTACCTTGAAAAAAGAGATTAAATCCAAAAAAGAAGCCTGGCTGCACGCGGTCAGGCTTCGTACTTTACCCCTAGCATTAGCCAGTATATTTGCGGGTTCTTTTCTCGCTGCTTGGCAGGAAAACTTTCGCTGGGAAATCCTTCTGCTTGCTTCACTTACTACCATTTTCCTACAGATCCTATCCAATTTGTCCAATGATTACGGGGACACCGTGCATGGGGCGGATTCTTCCGATAGAAAAGGCCCTGTCAGGGCTGTTCAGTCGGGATTGATTTCTTTAACTGAAATGAAGCGTGCAATGTATTTTTTTGGGTTATTGTCTCTGATTTCAGGCTTACTCCTTCTTTATTTTGCAGTTCAGGATTGGAAGCTATTCGGTATTTTCCTCGGACTTGGTTTGGCGGCGATTTGGGCCGCGATTTCTTACACTTCCGGAAGCAATCCCTACGGATACGCCGGTTTGGGAGATATTTCGGTGTTTCTATTCTTCGGTTTGTTGGGAGTATTGGGCACATTTTTTCTTCACACCTTAAGCTTTGATCCGATCACTATTTGGATTGGAATTTCATTGGGGCTTTTCAGTACAACTGTACTGAATATCAACAATATCAGGGATATAGAATCAGACCAAAAGGCAGGAAAAAAGTCCATTCCGGTACGAATCGGAAGAAAAGCCGCAGTTCAGTACAATTGGGCACTTTTGGTTGGAGGTTATATTTGTCTGATCGGTTTTGCAATCTCCAGTGATCACCTCTTATCTCTTCTGGCTACTTTAGCTTGGCCAATAATGATGAAAGTGGGATATGGAGTTCAGCATGCTAAATCGTCTGCGGAAACAGACCCATATTTGAAAAAAATGGCAATCAGCACTTTACTTTGGGTTATCCTTTTTGGGGTAGGTTTACTTTTTTAGCAAAAGCTGGTAAAAATCATTTTCATATCGCTTAAATGGCTAATTTGGGGAATAACAACAACCCTTTTCAGCCATGATCAAAGTCATCGTCCCTTTTGATTTTTCCCCAACAGCGCAGCATGCACTCAATTTTGCCACGAGCCTGACCGAAACTTACCACAATGTTGAAATCAATGTTTTGCACATTGTCGAAACTCCAATAGCTACCGGGATGAGCACAATGGGTGGTGGATATGATGCCATGCCGGATTTTCAAAACCATATTTTCTTCATGGAATTGGTCGAAGCCCGCAAAAAGCAGTTTAAGGAACTTGAAGAAAAATATGCCGGTGCAAAATTTGGATTCAAAACCAAATTAGTCCTGGGAAATGTATTTAAAGGAATCACCGGAGCAATTAAGGATGAAGCTCCGGACTTGGTAATTATGGGATCCAAAGGTACTTCTGGACTTGAGGAAGTAATTATCGGTAGCAATACTGAAAAAGTCGTGAGAAATGCTACCTGCCCGGTAATTACGATTAAAGCTGATACTCCTATTGATAAAATGAAAAAAGTGGTTTTTGCCTCTGATTTTAAAGAATCTGACGATGAAGTAGCAGCAAGAATCAAGCGGATGCAGGCGATTTTCAATGCTGAATTTTATTTCGTCATCGTCAATACTCCAGGCAATTTTGAAACTACAAGAGAGTCCATAGCCAGAATCAAGGTGTTTGTTCAGAAGCACAAGTTTGAAAATATCAAGGCAGAAGTTTATAATTCTCTGTCTGAAGAGTCCGGAATAATCGAATTCGCGGACGATGTGGAAGCAGATCTGATCGCAATGACCACCCACGGAAGAACGGGTCTTTTGCATTTGATCACCGGAAGTATTGCAGAGGATGTCGTCAACCATTCAAAAAGACCAGTCTGGACTTACAAAACCAAGTAATTCCAGCTTAAATTTAAGGCCTGCATTTCGGTGTGGGCCTTTTCATTTCACTATGGGCAAGAAAAATAACGACTGGAAAAAGCGTGATGGGGTGGTCTATTCCACCAGCCAGGATTTCGAATACAATTTAGGAGATCAGGATGCTGCGGACACACTTCCTCCTTCTCAGCAAAAACTCAAAGTATTGTTGGACAAAAAAGCCAGAGCCGGCAAGCAGGTCACTTTGGTAGAAGGATTTGTTGGAACTGACGATGACCTAAAAGAATTAGGAAAGCTTTTGAAAAACAAATGCGGTGTCGGTGGAACAGCCAAAGACGGCGAAATCCTAATCCAGGGCGACCATCGTGACAAAGTCCTTCAAGTGCTGATTCAGGCTGGTTATGGAGCTAAAAAAAGCGGAGGTTGAACTTTAAGACCCCTCGATCTCTTCCAATAAATCCGCGTACCAATCTTCTCCGTATTTTCTGACTAAAGCATCTTTGAGAAAGCGGTAAAGCGGTACTTTCAGACTTTGACCCAACTGGCATGCAGGATCACAGATATGCCAGCGGTCATAATTTAGCGCATCAAATTGCTCGTATTTCGTAACTCGGATTGGGTATAGATGGCAGGAAATTGGTTTTTTCCAGGAGATTTTTCCATCGATGTAGGCCTGTTCGATTCCACATTTCAGAATTCCCCGGTTATCATACAGCGCATAAGCACATTCCCGATTGTCTCCAATTGTTGGAGTGCCTTTATCACCGTCTTTGTCAATCACCCAAACGCCTTGCTTTTCGATAGCTTGACGCCCTTCTTCGGTGATATAATCCTTTACAATCGGATAGATTTCCTCCAGGATTTTAGTCTCACTGTCTTCTAAGGGAGCTCCAGCATCCCCTTCTACACAGCAAGCACCCTTGCAAGCTTCCAGGTCACACACAAAAAAGTTTTCTTTGATATCGTCCGACAACACGGCATTTCCTACCAGAATCATATACTTGGATTGTTTGGACAAAGGTAAAAATCTAAGGCTCCTAATCCTATTTCTCCTTTTTGGAAGTCTTCTTTCGGATTTAAATCTCTTTTTTCAGAGTAGCATCCAGTTCAATTCAGATTTCAGCGGGGAATACACAAATTGTCTTTCGCTCTTGAACTGCTTAAGTTTTGATCTCTGCCAATTTCTCTTTTTGAAAGACTAAATACTGCTAAACCGGTTCCTTTACGGAGTTTTAAAAATTCAACAGACGCATATCTAGCCCAAACGTTAATCTCCTCACACAAATTTGGGTTGATATCAATTGAACCACCAGATGAGAAATCTGAATTTCTTTTGCTTCGGTTTTCAACGAAAAACGACTTGGGAATTTCCCAAAAAAAAGAACCGCCCCTTTCGGAGCGGCTCAACCCAGCACTATGAAGAAAAGCCTTTCAGCCTTTAATTACGGTTATAACAAGGAAGTATCAGGAAAGTTTAAAAACCTTGAAAAAAACAGGAAATTAATTCTGCTCACAGGTCACTTTCCATTTTGCAAATAAACCTATCTGTAAAAATTGCCGTACTTTGCAGCGTGCAAGTCGTCTTGTCGCCGTCCCGATAGTTTTTATAGCTATCGGGAGGGAGGAAAGTCCGGGCAACACAGAGCGCCATACTTCCTAACGGGAAGGGTTTCTATTGGAGACGATAGGGATACAGAAAGTGCCACAGAAACAAACCGCCGTTCGATACAGGGCTTGCCTTGGTAGAAAGGTAAGGGTGAAAAGGTGGGGTAAGAGCCCACCGTTCCGGTGGTGACATCGGAAGCTAGGCAAACCTTATGGGTTGAAAGGTCAAATAGGCCCCGGGCAAAGAGCTGCTCGTTCGATTTCTCCCGATCCCGATAGCTATCGGGACGGGGGGATTCCGGGGTGGGTAGACCGATGGATCCCGACCGCGAGGTCTGGACTAGATAAATGGCAAGAGTTCTCCTGATAGCTATCGGGAGGAAACAGAACCCGGCTTACAGACTTGCACTTTTTTCTTTACTTTACGCTATGCCAAAGATTCTCATTATTGATGACGAGCGGTTTATCCGCGCTTCCCTTAGGGAAATATTAGAATACGAAAAATTTGAAGTAACAGAAGCTCAGGATGGAGAAGAGGGCTTGGCAAAAATGCAGGAAGAAGAATTCGATCTTGTTCTTTGCGATGTCAAAATGCCCAAAATGGATGGAATTGAGGTTTTGGATCATGCCAAAGCCATGGATCGTTCCCCCCAGTTTATCATGATTTCCGCCCATGGTAGTATCGAGACTGCTGTGGAAGCTACCAAAAAAGGGGCTTTTGACTTCATCCCAAAACCTCCGGATCTGAACCGACTTTTGCTGACTGTCAGAAATGCCCTGGACAAAAAGCAACTGGTTACCGAAACCAAGGTCCTGAAGAAAAAACTCTCCAAGAAATTTGACATGGTGGGTGAATCCCCTGCTATTGCACGGGTGAAAAATACGATTGAAAAAGTCGCTCCCACAGATGCCAGAGTTTTGATCACAGGTCCTAACGGAACCGGAAAAGAACTCGTTGCCCAT
>DATIAI010000151.1:0-2082 GCA_035458065.1 Algoriphagus sp.
AGGAAGGTTTTAAGATTGGCATATCCTCCGGTTTTACGGAAAACAGACTTTCCATTTTCCCAAAACAACTCGTCATGTGAATGTATCTGACAGTGGACATCCGTTGTCTGAAGAATTGATAGTGTAAAAGAAGCAGGAGTAACTTCCTCTTCTTTTTCATGATCGGCGGAAGCCAAGGCAATTCCTCCAAGTCCTGTACTGGCCCCTAAGGCACCTAATTGGGCAAGGAATTTTCTTCGTGACGGCTTCATGTTGATGGTTTCAGATTATTGGAAATTTACTTTTTGGAAGGATTCAATAGGAGGCTTATTCTCAGTTTTCTTAAAAATAGAATTCTTTTCAAAAAGTATTTGGTGACAGGAGTCACAACACCAGGATTTGGTGAAAAGCAAACGACCTGCCGTATAGACAGGTCGTTTGCAATAAAAACATTTCAATGTATCCTTACTGAGTAGATGAAGTGAACTTTACCACCTCATTTTTGATCGGTTCAATGGTTTTGAGGTAAGCATAAATTGCTTTTAGATCCTCTTCTTTCATCCCTGCATACATTGTCCAAGGCATAATGGTGTTAAATTCTCCCGGATTGACTTTCGGGTTGACATAGCCAGAATCATCATATTGCTTGAATCTGGCTACAAATGTGGCTTCGTCCCAATTGCCAATCCCGGTGTCAGGACATTGGGTAATGTTGGAGGAAACTGCCTTAGAACCATCAGGAAAAGGAAAGGTTCTCCCACCCGAAAATGCTAAATCTGGAATTATTGCGCCTTGGGGAGTTACTTGAGTATGGCATTCAATACATCCTGAAGCATTGACCAAATAGGCTCCATAAGCAACTTGGTCTGTTGGGTCTGGTTTTTTGGTCATTTCTGCATTTTTGGGCATTGTTCTCAAAATCAGATTCACCGGAAAATCCGCCTTGGAATCTGGAATTTCAGATGCCACAGTGGGTAATGACCTGATATAGGCGATAATGTCATAAATGTCTTCTGGATCCATTTTGCCATAATAGGCATAGGGCATCAAAGGAAACATCGGCCGGCCGTCATTGGTCACGCCGGTTGTTATGAGTCTGAATAATTCTCCATCGGTATAGTCAGAGATTCCGTGTGGAGTGATATTTTTTGCATAAAAAACTCCCGGAAGTCCCATAGAATGATCAAATCTGTCTCCACCTGCGCCTAAAGTCCCGGGTGCAGGGGGACCTGAAAACTCCGAAAAATCACGGGTCGAATGGCAGTCCATACAGACGGTCACGTGATTGGCCAAATAGGCTCCCCGTTCAATCCGGTCCGGAGTATATTCGATGGTTATTTCAGGAGCAGAATCCACCTTTGGGAATCCAAGTTGGAGAAAAGCGAGTCCGCAAATCAATAAAAGTATAACAGCTCCCATCAGATAGGCAGCTACTTTCAAAAGTTTTTTCATGTGTTTATAATTTTTGTTTATGACCACATGGAATCTCGCATTTTGAATTATCATCCAAGTGTGTGATGTTTTGCGAAATGTTCGATTTCATAGTGTTTTGAGGTTGGATTTTTAAAAATTACACATATTCTAAACTTCTGAAAACTAATGTGTTCATAAAATTTTTATTTGATTTGAAAAGTGAAATTTTTTCTTGGTTAGATATTATTAAGTTCGTTCAGCTTAGGGATTTCAACTCAGGATATATTTTCTCTTTTCATTTATGAACAATTAGTATTTTGCTTCAAAAACCAGCCACCTATGAAAAAGTATCTACTCCAATTTCTTTTATTACTTTCATTCACACCCCTCATTGCACAGGAAGAGGTTCTCAAAAAGCTCGATTCCAAAGCTGACTTTTATGGTGATATAGCCAGACAGATTTGGGCAAATCCTGAATTGGGGTATCTAGAAACTAACAGCTCCGCGCTTTTGCAAAAAACGCTTTCCGATGCAGGGTTTAAAGTAACGGCTGGCGTTGCTGAAATTCCCACCGCATTTGTGGCAGAGTATGGCTCGGGAAAACCGGTGATTGGGATCATGGCGGAATTTGACGCATTGCCTGGAGTTTCGCAAAAAGCGGTTCCCTTCCGCGACCCAGTGGTCGTAGAT
>DATIAI010000152.1:0-6283 GCA_035458065.1 Algoriphagus sp.
TTCAACAAATACCCTGAAGGCATTACTTTTTCCCCAACCAAAAACATGGCATAAACTGCCGCAAATTCAGGAGATTGGATGGGTTCAAGTGGAAGATCAGTGACCAGATTTTTCACTTGAGAGAGACCCAAGAAGTCTTTCTTATCAAATTTCACTTCGGATTCTTGCAGGACCCGATAGGCAGCAAGGTTGGCATAAGCATAGATTCGAGCGGCCACCGGGGGGCTGGCCACATCCGTCACCATGACTTCAGTGACGTGAAAAAGTTGTTCAACGTAGATTTTCGCCCAGTCAATTTCCCGATTTTGTCCGTACAAAAGGGTTGTTCCCAAAGGGAAGAAAAAGCAGAAAAGAAGGAGGGTTATTTGCCTTTTCATTTGATTCGATAGACTTCGGGCTTATGTTGGTTGATTCCAAAAATAAGCAGATTTGAATCTCCGGCTTTTAGGTCTAAAATTGATTTGATGTCGCCTTTGATTCCCAAACCTGATTCTTCCGGTGTCAACGGATTGAAGCTTCCTTTTCCATTTCCGAGTAAAACGAGCCCCAAACCAGCATCGATTTTGCCGATTCGGATTCGGGTTTGACTTTGATTTCCTCCCAAAATCAAATCCAGTTTTCCGTCCTGATTCAAATCGATCGGAAGAATGGAATAAACAGGGAAGGATTGTGCCAATCGGGGGAGAATGTGCGGCTTGAATCCCGTTTCAGTATTTTCAAAATACGTGGTTTCAAGTGTTTGGATTTCGAGCTTTATAGCTTTCTCCAATTCCTGCACAGAAAAAAGGTCTGTCATTTTTGCTTTGGAATAGGAGGCATAATCGGTGAATTTGCTCCTCATACTCACCATCTGATCCAGCAATTCATCACGGGTGGGGTAGGGGTAGTGCCCATCACCGATGAAACATTCTAAAATAGGGTCAAGGCTTCCGTTTTGGTCAAAATCTGCAGCATAAAGCCTGAGACTTTTTTCAGAATTTGCTATCAATTGGGAATTGAGCCCAAAATTGCCAGCCACAAGATCCAAATCACCGTCTCCATCCAGATCGGCTTGAATCAGACTTGACCAACAGCCGGACAGATTTTCAGGAAAATACTTTGAGGGCTGATTTTCAAATGATTTACCACTTTGATTGATCAAAGCAGAAGGTGCCATAAATTCTCCCACCAAAATCAGATCCGAAAGTTGGTCACCATTGAGGTCTTGAGATACAACCCCGGTTATCATTCCAAGTTTCCCTTGGTTTGGCAAAAAAGCTGCAGTTTGATCGGTGAATTTCCCCTTACCGTCATTGATCAAAAGTTTGCTCTCCGGTGATTCCGGATAGCGTCCAGGTACCACTTTCCCACCAATAAACAGATCTGGAAAACTGTCTCCGTTTGCGTCCAAAACAACTGCTGCTCCTGTACTGATGCGGTATTTTGGAAAGTCTCCCTGAGCTATTAAAACCCCATTTCCGTCATTGAGATAAAGTCGGTCTTGCAGTGATTCATCCAAACTTAGGTAATCGTGGAAGCCGCCGCTTCCTATAAAAAGATCGGGCTTTTGATCTCCGTTGAAATCATGAAAAATCGCAACAGCATCAGTGAAATCGGAGGATGATCTAAAACCCCGATAGACTTCCCAAACTCCATTTTTGAAGGAATAAATTCTTCCGGGAGTTCCTTTGGAACCTCCGATGAAAACTTCGGGATTTCCGTCGCCGTCCAGATCAGCTTGAGCCAGACTTGGGCCAATATGGCTCGGCATGGTCAGCATCAAAGGTTGGCGCTTGAAGTCGTTTACAATGGAAAGTGTGGAAAGGAAATCCGGTGCAATTGTTTTGGATAAAAGTGGAGTAGGTTTACTCGCGTCTTGGGAAATGTTTATAGAATCTTCCTGTCTAATTTTTAAGAGTTGGTTGGCAGGGGTGGTAGTGATTTTTGATTGTGTTCCATCTGGCCAAGTAATTGAAATGCTGTCCGCGTTGACAGCCTTTCCAAGTCCGATTTGAAGGCGGTAGCTGACTGAAGACTGGAATCCCCGGACAGGATATTGTTCTAGGTAGGTGAGTTTTCCGTCAGAATAGATTTTTACTTTGGAACCAATGGCGAATTGGTTACCGGTTTTTCCTTGCAGTTCGATCTGAAGCCAGTTGCCAGAAATGCTTTTATTCTCAAAAATTCCGGCAGATTCATTGAGATGGTTGACTACCAAATCCAAATCTCCGTCATTGTCCAGATCGGAGTAGGCCGCCCCACTGGAAAAGTTTTTTGCTTCAAATCCTGAGACTAAAGAGGAGTTTTCGAATTGAAGATTTCCTCTGTTTTCAAAGAAATAATCATGAACAGGTGTTGAGGTCATTGTGGTGACCAATTGAAGCGTGTCAGCCTTTTCCTTTGCTACCGCCTGCTTGAAATAATAATCGCCTTTGTATTTAAGAAAATCCCGATTGGTGTAATCCCGAAAGTAGCCGTTGGTTATAAAGAGGTCTTTTTCTCCGTCATTGTTTGCATCAAATAAAAGGGCTGACCAGCTCCAATCCGTATTGGAAATACCTGACATCTGTCCGATTTCAGAGAAATAGCCAGCTCCTTGATTGAGCTGAAGCATGTTACGCATGGACTGGTGATAAAATCCCCGACGAACCATCAGCGCATATTGTTCATAGTTTTCAGGTCCGTAAAGTAGCTTTTGCCTCTCATTATCTTCCGGTAGCATATCCAGAGTATATACATCCGGAAGTCCGTCGTTATTGATATCTGCAATATCAGCCCCCATTGAAAAGTGGGAAATGTGCTGGAAATGGTCGGTGATCTTGTCAGAAAAAGTCCCGTCACCATTATTGATATACAGGTAATCCGGCTCGATGTAGTCGTTGGTTACCAACAAATCAGGCCAGCCGTCCTGATTGATATCCGAGGCGATCACAGCCAATCCGAATCCCAATGCCGATCCTTTGATCCCGGCTTTTTCACTGATATCGGTAAATTTCCCATTGTCATTTCTGTAGAGTTTGTCCCCAGCAAAAGGATGGCGCACATTTCTGGCTTCATCAAATTCCATTTCATTGATCACCTGTATGTGGTGGTTGAGAAGGAAAAGATCCAAATCCCCATCCCTGTCAAAGTCGAAAAACAAGCCTTGGGTGCTGTTGGATGGATCTGCTATGCCAAATTCCTCTGCTTTATCCAAAAACTTGAAATTGCCCTGGTTGATCCAGAGTTCGTTTTTTCGGGATTCGGGTGAGCCTTTTCCGGAATAGCAGACATAGATATCCAAAAGCCCGTCATCATTCACATCAGCCATACTTACGCCGGTGGTCCAGGTATTTTTGCCCCCGACTCCGGCAGATTTGGTAATGTCTTCAAATTTGAGCTCACCCAGATTTTTATAAAGTTTGTTTCCGGTCATATTACCGGTGAAAAAAATATCATCCAAGCTATCGTTATTCAAATCCCCAACAGCCACTCCGCCTCCATTATAGAAATATTCGTAGCGAAGGATATTGTTTTGGGAATCCTCCCGCAACTGATTTTTGAAGGTAACTCCGGTCTTTTTTGGGGAAAGATTCTCAAACCTTGATTGGTATTCCTGAGCGTTTGCGGTAGAAAAATTGCCGAAAATCAATCCAAAGCCAATGCTTAAGGAAATCAAGAATCGAAAATGGGCAGTCATAGCTTGAATTAGGCTGAATTAACTCAGCCTGTTAATGACGTCATCAAACAACTTTTCGTTGACCACAGCCACACCGCCCAACAAACCCACGTCTTTGCCAAGTTGGTAAAGTGCCAGTTGGGATTTTTCCCGGGATTTGGCCATGCTGTAGATATTCAGTGCCTGCTGGATTGGTGTGATGAGGTATTGGTTCGCCTCGGCTACCGATCCGCCAATAATGATCAGTTCGGGATTTAGGAGTTGGATTAAGATAGAAATTCCACGTCCCAAATCAAGCCCTGCTTCGGAAAGAATAGTAATTGCCCGTTGATCTCCGGCCAAGGCTGCTTCTACCACGAGGCCAGGTTCTAATTCCCCTTGGTGATCTCTGACCATTCTCGCTAAAATACTATCCTTGTCCAGTTTGATGGCCTCCTCTGCCATTCGGACAATAGCAGTTCCTGAAGCAACAGATTCCAGACAGCCTTTTTTGCCACAGGTACAGGTTACTTCTCTGGATTCAAAGATCGGGGAATGCGAAAACTCACCTGCAAATCCTGAAGCTCCATGATAAATTTTTCCGTCAATGATGATACCCAATCCGATACCCCAACCGATGAATATCCCGAGGACATTTTTATGATTGTGATCAGATCCAAATTTGAATTCAGCCAGAGTCATCGCTCGGGCGTCATTTTCAAGGAATATTTTTTTCTGAAAACGGGCTTCCAGGTTTTCCAACAAGGTCTTTTTGCCATATCTCAGGTAAGTGTAATTCACACCCCCAATGGAATCAACCAATCCGGGCATTGAAAACCCGATTGCGATAACCTTTTCGGCAGGAATATTGGTTTTTGCCAGATAGTTCTCAATCAATTCACAAATGAGGTCAAACGTCTCTTTTTCATTGTTAAGAATAATCTTATGCTCTTCCTTTTCAAAAGCAAGTTCATGAGTGCAGGAGTATAAGGCCAGATGCATGTTGAACTTGGAAAGGTCCACCGAAAGAATATAAAAAGCGTTTTCGGCCAATCGGTAAAGGTCTGGCTTTCGGCCTCCCTGTGATTCGGCACGGCCTTGTTTGATCACTTCACCAGAATTCATCAGATCCCCTAAAAGAGCATTTACCGTGGGAAGAGAAATACCTACCTCATTGCAAATTTCACTTGCAGTATTGGCTCCTTTCAGATAAAGGTTCTTTATAATTTTGATTTTATTCAGGTAGCTTTTGATTTCTACCACTCCTTCCATTTTGGAGATGATTTCTTGAGGATTTATTAGATTCATAGCTTCTAGTAATGCCTGAATTAAAGGAAATTTTAAGTTTCAAAAAAGACTTCCTAAAAAAAATTGAATAATGAGAAGGGTTTTTTTAAAGGAAAGCCAAATAATTCTTGAGAAGCAGAGAGTTTTCTGAAAAGATTCGAAAATTTGGCCATAAGATTTTCCTGGATTTGAACATTTCTTAAGTTTGCCTCAAATTTTTATGATATGAATGAATTAAAAATCAATGCTCAATTGAGCAAACCAGAAGTTTTTGTAGTCGTCGAAAATTTTCTAACAGAACTGGGTTTTAAAATTTCTTCTAAAGACACAAATCGGCCTTGGGGAGGTTTTTTTGTCCTGGAAGAATCGCAAATCTTGAAGTTTAAATCCGAGTTTTTTGCTGAAGTGGAGCTTTCCGAAGAGCAATTAAAACAAAAGCTGAGTCCCAAATTTCTATTGGTTGCTCCTGGGGCAAGGTTGTCCTGGCAGTATCACTTTCGTAGAGCTGAGCTTTGGAAACTTATCGCAGGTGACTCGGCCATTTCCAGAAGTCGCACAGATGAGCAGGGACCTGTGGAGAAAATGACAACAGGACTGGTTGTTTCACTAGAAAAAGGTGAGCGACACAGGCTGATAGGAACTGAAAATTGGGGTGTGGTGGCAGAAATTTGGATGCATTCAGATCCTGCAAATCCATCAGACGAGGAAGATATTGTGAGGCTTCAGGATGACTATTCCAGAAAATAAATAAGCTCGGGGTTTAGCCCCGAGCTTTAAAAGTTTAAAATTTGGTCCGTAGCTCAATCACCCTTAAAATAAACTACTGAAGATTAAAAAACGACTGCGGACAAGTCCAAAGAAGTAAATGAATTTACCCATAAATATTTAAAATCCAAATAATTAGATTTAAAAATACCCAGAATTCGTGTAAGATACTTTTTTGTGGATTTATAACTTTTCTATCCTTTTGGCGATTTCCTCAGCTTCCGCCATCATTCGGTCGGATGCAGCTCGGTTGGAGTGCGAAATTTTATGCGCTTCTGCCAGGATTTTAGCATAATCTTCTTGGAGTTTCTCTTTTTCTGATTTTTTCTTGAACAGTCCAAACATGAGTTTCAGTTTTTAGAATGAAACCACAGACCTTTCTTAATGTTTGAAATGGCTCCTCTCCACCTTCTCAATTGGCATTGACAATCTCATCATTTTTATAATTGACGAGATCTTCCAGTCTTCCGGCTGAGTTATAGTACCGCCAAGGACCTTCTTTTTTGCCATCAATCATTGATCCTTCTGAGGCTTTGCGGCCATTTTCATGGTAAAAAATCCACAATCCCTCTGCTTTTCCTGATTTAAAAGTGCCCTCAGATTCCTTTTGGCCAT
>DATIAI010000153.1:0-8670 GCA_035458065.1 Algoriphagus sp.
GGCCGGAATGGAAAGCAGGGTCGGAGTTTAAGGCTGTGAGGGATGTGTATATGAAGAAATAAAAAGCAACAAGCCGGATCGTTCAAGTCTGGCTTGTTTTTTTTACCCTATTTTGATCCCATATTTCCCCAAGAGATCGGGCAAACCTTCCAAGTCAAATCTTGCACCTTTGACCTTGTTGATCTCTGGATCCAAGCGATAGTTAATGGCATCACGGAAGTCAGCTTTCTCGAGATTAGTCCTGTCAAAGACAACACCCGTAAGATCCGATCCCTGAAAATCTGCTCCGGAAAGGTCCGATTGTGAAAAATCCACTTCACGCATCCTACAATTTTTGAAGATGGACTTTTTGAGTTTTAGGTTGAAAAAATTACAATAATCCAATTGACTTTTTTCAAACTTAAATTCCAATAAAAAAGGGTTGGCACCATTGAAATGAACTCCCAAAAGTTTACAGGCTTCAAACTTCACCTGACGGAAACTGACACTGGTAACCTTGGCATTGCTCAGATCACAATTTTTGAAAGTACAATTCTCAAAACTGCTACCATGAAAGTTAAGATTTGAAAAGTTGCAGGCTGAAAATGTACAACCCTCATATTCACCAATTTGAAAATCATGGGCTTGAAGGTTTTGGAAGGCTTGTTCGGTGAAAAACATTGGATAGAATTTTATGATTGCGTCAAACACTTCGATATTCAACATTCAGTATTCGACATTCGAAATTATTTAAATATCGAATGTCGAACTTCGAATTTTGAATAATGAAAATTACAATCCTGCCAAATCCCACTTCCGAATCGTGTCTTTGATCAAGTCAGCGACTTTTGCATTGACTTTTTTGAAATACTCATCAGCCTGAGTTTGGTCAAAATTTGGATAACCCTGACCTTCTTGATAGAGTCCGATGGAGGAGGGGAAAGGAGTGGCTGACCAGGTATTTGGCTTGGGATAGGCCGTGGCCTGATCGGGATTATATCGCTCCTTGTGCACCAAAGCCGGATCGATGGCCTGGATATATGCCGTTTCGTTCAATCCGGCATGCCCGCCATCTTCTTTGAAAACCTCCAGCGTCACATCCGAGGCAAAGGACCACCAATTGATCACCAGAGTCCGGACTCCAAGTTCAAAGGCAACTTCAGCAGCTACTTTTTGGAGAACGGCGGTTTGACCTCCGCCATGGCCATTGAGGATGATGATGTTTTTGAATTTGTTTTTTGCCAAGCCTTTCAAAATATCCCGGACAAAAGGCGCATAGGCTTCCTCGGAAATCTGAAACGCACCGGGATAAGTCGCCATCGCCCCGGTAATTCCATAATTCAAAGTCGGTGCGACCAGGGCATTTAATTCTTCCGCAATATCCATGGCCATGGCAAAAGGGGCTGTATTGTCAGCCCCGTTGTTGATGACTCCATGAGGTTCAAGAGTTCCGGTTGGAAGTAGGACGGTGTTGATTTTATCCGGGACAAATTCTGCAAACTCCATCCAATTGATTCGGTCCATTTCACGGGTGGAAATTGGATTCTGGGCGAATAATTCGAAAGACAAAAAATAGCAAAGGATAAAGGGAAATGAAAAAGATCTCATGGTGTAGTATTTGAAGTTCAGACCCGTGAAAATAAATCAAAAAATTGAACTTTTTAATTTTAAAAATGGGCTGCTTCTAAAATAGAAATAGCCCTTCTGGGTATTCAGAAGGGCTATTTATTATTTAATGGCCACCGTTTTCGGCGCATTTCACATTGGGGTTAAACATGGTGAACATACCATTTGGATTATGCTTCCAAACCCAGACATGTAGCTGATAATTATCGAAAGGTAGAGGAATGGGAGCAAGTGCAGTGTCAAAAATCTGACTTCCAAAATGAGGTAGTTCCTCGCCTTCCCATGCATCAGTAACAACAATGAACTCAACAGCTACCAATTTCATTTGGCCGTTTTTATCCATTTCATACAATATTGCCTCTGGTTGGGTTGGATCATAGTTGCCATCCACATTTGCGAAATTCACATAATGAAATCCCATGCCGCCCAGTGCAGGATTGGACACGCATCCCGAGCCTTGGGAATATCCGGCGGCCTCAGCGTCAGCAATATCATGATATTTAGCTGTTGCTGCCCTGAGATTTGCTAGCATTTTAAGTGTGTTAGGATCCATTCTTAAATTTTGCAGCGGATTTACTGCTGGTTCCTCTATGGATTTTTCTAGATCCGCATTGGGATCAACCGGAAGGGATGGATCACTGCTCTCTGAGATACAGCTCACCTGGAGAAAAAGTGCTACCAAAAGCAGCATTATCCCCCAAAGAAGATTTGGAAGTTTAAACTTCATAAGATTTTGGGTTTTTGTTAAGTTTTTAAAATATCGAAAAAAAGAACCACGTGGGTACCGGTGCTAAAATGATTGGAAACCAATCTGTTGAGGGTTTGAATTTACCCAGAAACATGAAACAAAAAGATGAAACTTGTATTTTTTGAAGGTATTTTTTTGGCAAAAAATCATAACTCCGCAACTCTCCGGAATTTTTTTTAAACGGGATCAATCCAAGCTCTAAAGTCACTTCGTAATTCCTTCCAAATCCAAAAGCGCCTTGTCTGACTTTGGATTTGACTTTTTTTCCATGGAAAACTAAAACCGAAATATTAACCTAAAACACACCAAAATGAAAAGGGAATTGATTAAGCCTCAGGGCTTGGTGACCAATGCAAACAGACGTCAGTTTCTCAGAGTGGGAACGATGACTGTAGCAGGAGCTGGCTTGCTTCTGATGGGTTGTAATAATGATGACGACATGGTGCCTACCATGCCCGGGATGGTCAGTCTAGGTACTGGAGATATTGGAATCTTGAATTATGCCTATGCTCTTGAGCAACTGGAAGCGGCATTTTATGCCGAAGTAATGAAAGGGAGCTATTTTGCAAATGCTTCAGCAGAAGAGAAAACCATCATGGGTGATCTTGAAAAACATGAAAGAGCACACCGCGAATTTTTCAAGGCAGCTTTGGGAACCAATGCAATCGGATCACTTGAGGTGGATTTTAGCAGTATTGATTTCAGTAGCCGGACTTCAGTTTTGGGTGCAGCTAAGACATTTGAAGATTTGGGTGTAGCAGCGTACAACGGGGCTGGTCAGTTTTTAGAAAGTCCTGATTTTCTCCTGATCGCAGGCAAGATCGTATCGGTGGAGGCGCGTCATGCCGCTGCCATCCGGGATTTGATTAACCCGGGTTCGGCGGATTTTGCAGGTGATGACATCATCGATGCCAATGGACTGGAACGAACCCTGAATTTCACTGAAGTACTGACTGCTGCAAGCACGTATGTCAAGACAGAAATCGACTTCAGCCAGCTGCCAAGCTAATCTCTCACTTTAATCATACTAGACATGAACTTGATCAAATTATTAGATTCCATGTGTCCTGACACGAAAAGTGCGGAGGACAAAGACCGATTTTATTCCCGAAGAGATGCCTTCAGGCAGTTTGGGGATTTTGGAAAAAAAGTTGCACTTGCGGCTGTACCGCTTTCAATTTTGAGCTCTATCCCACATGTGGCCAAAGCAGATACTGCCAGCCTGATCGGTGTATTAAATTATGCTTTGACTTTGGAGCATTTGGAGTACAGGTATTACCAATTGGGTTTGGATTCAGGAGTGATTGAGGCCGCCGATCGAGTTATATTCCAAAAAATCAGAGATCATGAATTGGCTCACGTAAGGTTTTTGCAGGAAGTAATCGGGAACGTGTTGGGCGGTACCGCTGTAGCTGAGCCCGGATTTGATTTTACTGCAGGCGGAAATTTCATGCCTTTCTCAGATTATCCTACGTTTTTGGCACTTGCACAGGCCTTTGAGGATACCGGGGTGAGAGCATATAAAGGACAGGCCGCAAATGTGAAAGAGAGCGATGTGGTGTTGACTGCGGCTCTGTCCATTCATTCGGTGGAAGCACGTCACGCCTCAATGGTAAGGAGACTGCGCACCAAAAAAGGCCAAGACGATGTGAAAGGCTGGATCACCAACGGATCTATCGGCACGTTGCCGGCACCTACCATGGCCATCTATGCAGGCGAAGAAAACCTAACTCACGGTGGGGTAAACGTTGCAAACCTGACGGGGATCGATGCTGCGGCAGTTTCAGAGGGTTGGGATGAGCCTTTGGATATGAATCAGGTTTTAGGAATAGCGAGCCTGTTTTTGGCAAACTAAACTCCGACTGTTGCTGGGTTAGTGTTGGAGTAGATGTCATCCCTGCGAGGGGATGGCATCTTTTTTTTGGATGAAAAAGAGATTCATATGGTCAATTTTCAACCATTAAGGCTAAAGGGTGAAAATCCCTGATCATTAAGTTTGATTATTGATCCTTGAAAATTATCAATGAGCAATGACCAATTATCAATGCTCAATAGTGATTTTTTTGATCATTGATTTTGAAAATTGACTATTGAACATTCAAAGCTTGCCTTTTCCACAAGTGAAAATCAATAATTCAAAGATGAATTTTGTACAGGCTGCAGCGCTGGATATCCGGGAAATCGCTGAGTTCGGCATGGAAAAAGTCTTTCCAATAACTCATTCCGATCTTTTTCATCACCTGAATAGAAGCGGCATTTCCGGAGGAAGCCATAGAGAGCACTTCCCTGATTCCCTTTTGCTTCGCAAAGTCTAGGCAAGCCAAAGCTCCCTCTGTGGTAAGTCCTTGATTCCACCATTTTTTGCCTATTCTCCAGCCGATATCCACACAGGGAGTAAAGTCCGCTTCGAAGGTCTTCCAACCTAATCCGATCGTGCCGATCAATTCCTTTGTTTCTAACAGATCCACTGCGAAATAACAATAGCCTTTTTCATCAAAAAGACGGAGCATCCGGTCTATCATGGCTTGGGATTCTTCTCTGGAGAGCGGTTTTTGGAAAAAACGCATGACCTCCCTATCGGCATTGATGGCGGTGAAGTCGTCAATGTCAAAGGACTGCCAAGTCCGGAATCCAAGTCGGGGAGTGGTGAAAAGATAGGGAGTCATTTCGGTGTAAAATCTATATTTTCTCGATCGTAGTCGAAAAAGTACATGTTTATTTTCGGTTACGATCGAAAAATTACACCTTTTCGATGTTCTTGATTTTAATCTTTCGGACTAGATCGCCATCCCATTAAATGGATTAAATCTTCTCCTTCCCACGCCCATAGCCACGGCACGGCAGACGGTTTTATCTCCGTATTTCACATTGAGTTTATCCAGTGCCTGATACAGATTGATTTGCTCCTGAGTGTCTTCGAAAAGCTTGATCTGGTAGTTGCCATACACGAGCGAACTGAAACGCACGCCGATCAGGCGGATCAGCAGACGTCGGTTGTAGAGTTTGCGGAAAAGCTCTTTCACAATCGGGATCAGCGTATGATCTGCCGAGGTGTAGGGGATGCGCTGCTGGACGGTATGGGTATCGAAGTCTGAATAGCGGATTTTCACACTCAGGCAGGCAGTCAGCTGTCGGTTTTGGCGAAGCTTGCTGCTGAGCTGCTCAGTCATGGCAACGAGTGTGGCTTCGAGCATTTTCACGTCGATGGTATCCTGCTCAAAGGTGTTTTCGGAGGAAACCGACTTTGCTTCGGAGTAGGGGGTGACCGGAGAGCGGTCAATTCCGTTGGCTTTTTCCCAGATCATCGTTCCGTTTTTTCCGAAAGTCGCTTCCAGCAGTTCAGCCGGCATCTGCTGGAGTGTATGGACTTTTTTGACGCCCATATTATAGAGCGTCTGGGAGGTTTTTTCTCCGATCATGGGGATTTTTCGCACAGAGAGCGGAGCAAGAAAGGGTTTTTCCTCTCCAAAAGGCACCTGCTTTTCGTTGTTGGGCTTGGCCTCTCCGGTGGCGACCTTGGATACGGTTTTGTTTTCCGACAGCCCCATGGAAATATTCAGGCCGCTTTGTTTGATTATTTTTTGCCGCAGTTCATGGGCCAGTTTGAAGCAGCCAAAGAAGCGGTCCATTCCCGTGAGATCGATGTAGAACTCATCGACGGAAGATTTTTCAAAAAGCGGGACACTTTCCCGGATGATCTCGGTGACTTCGTGGGATTTTTGGCTGTATTTCTCAAAGTCTCCCCGTACGAGAATTGCCTCCGGACAGAGCTGCCGGGCTGTCCGCATGGGCATGGCGGAGTGCACGCCGAACTTTCTCGCCTCATAGCTGCACGAGGCCACCACTCCACGGTCACCTGAGCCTCCGATGAGGATAGGTTTGCCATTCAGCCGACTGTCAAAAAGCCGCTCCACCGACACAAAAAACGTGTCCAGATCCATATGCACAATATTTCGTTTCCCCTCCATATCACTTGTCTATTATATTGACATTTTTGTGTTTATAATTTAAGCAAAAAGAGTAGATTTGTTTTCGGGAAATCTTTATAAATGACGGATAGTGTCGAAGAGAGAAATAAAGCGGAAATACAATAGAATACACTCCGCTGCGCTCCGTGAAATAGGCTTCGCGAAATACTTCCCTATACTTCGTGAAACAGACTCGTCTGGCATAAGCATCCCCTGATTAAAGCTATGGAGCCCAAAAAGAAATTTATTCCGCTTCAGGATTTGGAAGTTTATCGTTTAGCTAGGAAGTTATCTTCTATTGCTTGGATCATTTATCAACGTCTGAGTTTTCAGGAAAAGAAAGTTTGGGGGTAGCGTCTGAATGGATATTCAGATCAGATTAAATAATATGATCAAGTCAATACACAATGTTAAAAGTCAGGACGCAGGTACCAAATGATGCGATATTTCGTCCCGCTTGCGAGACTTATTTCCATTGTTTTTCCATTGTATTTCATTAAAAATCAGATATCTAATGAGTCTTAACCCAAACCTCAAATTCCTCAGGAAAAAGAAAAATCTCACCCAAGAATCCATGGCCGAGGCTTTGGGAATATCCCGCTCTAAGCTTGCAGGATATGAGCTGAATATCAATCCTCCGATTGAGACTTTGGTGAAAATTTCCGATTATCTCGGCGTGTCCCTGGATATACTCGTGAAGGAGGATCTTTCATCCTACACTGAATACAAGCTCCGCGAGCTCTTGGAGACGGATCAGTTTCTTCGGGGAAGAAAGCTCCGAATTCTTGCCACGACAGTGGATGAGCATGGGAGAGAACTGATAGAGGTCGTGTCGCAAAGGGCCAAAGCCAGCTACCTGGCTGGTTTTGCGGATCCGGAATTTATTGCGGAGCTGCCCAGATTTGATTTGCCCTTTCTCCCAATGGACAAAAAGCACCGCGTGTTTCAGGTGGATGGGGACTCGATGCTGCCGATACCGGATGGGGCATGGATTGTCTGTGAATACATGGACGACTGGACAGCAATCAAGGACGGGGAACGCTATGTGATTGTGACCGAACAAGACGGTGTGACGTTTAAAATCGCCTATAACCGAATAGCTTCCGAGCGAAAATTACTCCTTTGCTCAGCCAATCCGCTCTTTGTTCCGTTTGAAGTAGAAGCTGAGCAGATCAGGGAAGTGTGGAAGTATCGCCTGGCGATGAGTTGAAAGAATGAAAAGCAGTAGAAACACTGAGGAACTAGAGATCACTTCGCTCAATAAAATTCGAGGCAAATATCAAAGTACAATTATCAAGGACCAAGGTTTTGGTTCCTTGAAAATGATAATTGAGTTTGATCATTGAAAATTTGCAACTTCTAATAAACCAATACCACAATAACTCAAAACCAGTTAACCTTTTCCCTACTATGCCCATTATCTCATCTCCAATAGGAAATATCCGCATCAGCTCCAAGGAAGGCTGTCTTTCTGAGTTGACCTTTACGGATGAGGAACCCGACGGGGAGATATTGGATCAGGTACTTTTGAGTACCCGGCAGCAGTTGGAAGAGTACTTTGAGGGGAGAAGGAAAAATTTTGACATGCCCATTGGACTCGGGGGCACTGATTTTCAGCGGCGGGTTTGGATGGAAGTCGCCAATATTCCTTTTGGGCAGACGACCACTTACATGAAAATATCCCAAATACTCGGAAATCCCGCTGCCATCCGCGCTGTGGGTGCGGCAATCGGTGCAAATCCCATTCTGGTCATATTGCCCTGCCATCGTGTACTTGGGAGCGACGGTAATCTGACGGGCTATGCAGGAGGTCTAAACAAGAAAAAGGCCCTCCTGGAAATGGAAGGCCATGCTTTTCAGGGAAGTTTGTTTTAATATTCATTTTTCCGCACTTCCAACTTCGACTGGCCATTGGGGTTGGCTTCGATTTCGCTCAGTCTGACAATTTGCTCAATGCGCTGTTTACTGAATACTGAATACTGAACACAACCTACTTATCCTCCAATTCCACAATCACTTCAATTTCCACAGCCATATTGTTGGGAAGTGAACCCATACCCACTGCTGATCTGGCGTGTTTGCCTTTTTCCCCAAACACTTCCACCATCAGATCCGAGAATCCATTGATTACAGCTGGATGTGCGGTGAAATCCGGAGTCGCATTGACCATTCCCAGTACTTTCACAAATTGCTTGATGCGGCTCAGATCACCGGTAGCAGCTTGAAGTACCGCGATGATTTCCAGTCCAGTGGCTTTGGCTGCCTCATATCCTTGCTCTTTGGTCAGATCAGCTCCTACTTTTCCATAAACCTTGGGTCCGGTTCCAGCGAGGTAAATCAGGTTGCCTA
>DATIAI010000154.1:0-2630 GCA_035458065.1 Algoriphagus sp.
GTCAACAACTATTCGCTTCGGCCCCATGATTCCCATATGCAACCAATAGGATGAAGAACCCGGACCTCCGTTATAGGCAAAAACAATTGGTCTGTTTTTCTCGGGATTTTCTTTGAAATAAGCAGTAAAACCAAAAAGAGCAATAGGCTTGTTGTTTTCATCTTTCAGCTCCATTGTACCTGCTTTTGCATTCAGGTTGATTATTTTGCCATCAATAGTAACTGACTGCTTGGAATCAAAAACCTGTGCTTTCGGTAGTGTTTCAGTAGCGGTTTCTTTTTCCTCCTGGGCAAATGCAATGTTGGAGATAAAAAGGAAAACCATTAAAAATCGGATTTTCATATCGCTTGAATTGGGGTGGTTGGATTGGTTTAAATTTAAGGTTGTCTTTTTGTTGTCATTTCTAGAAGTCACTTTGGGAGGAGTCAAAGGGTTGCCAAGGTTTCAGGCGGCTTCATCAAACTTTCTGGCTAACCGCTGGCAGGTGGTTAAATTGACAGGATTTTGTCGGCTCTAGACTCCGCTCGGACTGACACACTCAAGCCTACATACTGATCACTGAAAACTGCCTACTGCTTATAGATCTTCCCTTCTTTCATCACAAAAGTGACATCCTTCATGACTTTGATATCTTCATCTGGATTTCCAGCGACAGCAATGATATCGGCAATTTTACCGGACTCGATCGTACCTAGTTTATCTTCAATTCCCAAAAGCTGCGCAGCATTGAGCGTGGCAGACTGTATCGCCTCCAGGTTTGGCATTCCGACTTCAGTCATGTAAAGGAACTCCCGGTAATTTTCTCCGTGAGGAAAAACACCCGCGTCAGTCCCAAAAGCGATCTTCACTCCTTTTTTGTAGGCTTTTGCAAAAGTCTGCTGAATCTGAGCACCGATTTGCATGGCTTTATCCCGAACGACCGGAGGGTAATAACCTGGGATTTTAGCGTATTCAGCAGCGGACATCCCCGCTGTCACAGTTGGAACATACCATGTTCCTGCAGATTTCAACATTTCCATGGTTTCTTCGGTCATCATGGTGCCGTGTTCTATGGAATGGACGCCTGCCTTAACGGCTCTTTTCATCCCTTCATCACCATGTGCATGGGCAGCGACATGGATCCCAAAATCTTTGGCCGTTCTAACGACTGCATCCAGTTCATCCTGCTGAAATTGTGGGGCCGAACCGTCTCTGGCGACAGACAAAACTCCACCAGTCGCCGTGACTTTAATGACATCCGAGCCGTATTTGACAGCCTGCCGTACGGCTTTTCGAGCATCGGCTTCACCGTTGATTACACCTTCGTCCGGTCCGGGATCCCGCATCAATTCCCGCTTAACGCCATTGGTTGGATCAGCATGGCCACCCGTCGGAGCGATAGATTTACCTGCTGTGTAGATTCTGGGTCCAATGACAAGTCCACTATTGATGGCATTGCGAAGCGCAATATTTACTCCAGAACCTCCCAAATCACGAACGGTCGTAAACCCGGACATCAAGGTAATATGAGCGTATGGAAGTGCTTTGTAAGCCACATCAGCCTCATTATCACGGAATCCGTCCACATATCGGGTTGGGCTGGTTTGACTTTCGATATGCACGTGCATGTCCATCAAACCAGGCATCACGGTAGCATTTTTCAGGTCAACGGTCTTATCCTCGGCTCCAGCATTTTGGTAGCCTGCGGACACCGAAAGGATTTTATCTCCTTCTGTAACGATGGTCTGTTCAGTAAGGACTTTTTTGGTTTTCACATCGATCAAGCGACCGGCGTGGATATACGTTTTTTGGGCAAAAGCTGAAAGGGATAGCATCAGGACAAAGCCTGAGAGTAAAATTTTCTTCATGGGTAAGGGGTTGGAGGTTGTCCCAAGTAAGATAAACCAATATTTGAGGATTGAAAAACCGGACAAAAAAATCAAAGATTTGAGATTTGAGATTTGAGATTTGAGATTTATCATTCTCAATTCAAAATTCCTAATTCAAAGTCTCTCCGGGTTTCAGTTGGTAGCAGTGCTCATGGAGTGTGAACCCCAATTTTTGGTAAAAAGGCTCCGCATCTTCGGCGGCAAAAAGAAATAAGCGCGCTTCCGGAGCCAAATCCCGGGTGAAATGAAGGAGTTTCCTGCCGATTCCTTTTCCTTGGTAAGTCTTGGCCACAGCCAAATCAGCAATGAAACAGCGATAACAGAAATCCGAAAGTCCCCTGAGAAAACCAACAAGTTGTCCGTTTTCCCGAGCAGTGACCAGCAGGTTTGAACCTTCAATCATACGCTTTAAATGATCAGGTTTACTCATTGGCCTTCTCTTTCCAAGGCCTGAATCGTTGAGGATAAAAATATATTCCTCCAAAGCAATGATAGACTCAACCTGAAAAGAGACCATGAGCATGCCGGGTTTTGCCTAAATTGAAAAATCTGAATTTAATTTAAGACATCCTGTAAATCTGCCCGCTTTTTAAAGGTTGCATTTGCAAATGGACAAAGAGGAATGACTTTTATTTCTTCCTTTCTCACAAAATCCACTAAGGCTTCCAGCAACTTGGCGCCAATTCCTTTTCCTGCAAGGCTTTCATCCACTTCGGTATGCTCAATGATCATTTTCTTCGGACCTGCCATCACATAGACCAT
>DATIAI010000155.1:0-6083 GCA_035458065.1 Algoriphagus sp.
GAATCGATCCCATGGCCTTTTTTGATTAGTTAGCTTTCAAGCCTGGTGATCTTTCCAGGAATTCCTGATACAATCGGATATGTCTGTTGGACATTGGGATTCGGTATCCGTCAATGAAGACATGCAAAATTTGGGATTTCGTTTCCAGCGGATCGCCTGTTGAAACAATCAGATTGGCGCGCTTTCCTGCTTCCACAGATCCATATTGATCTGCGATGCCGAAAATCTCAGCCGGGTTGATGGTTATTGCTTTCAAAGCCTCTTCTTTGCCAAGCCCATAAGCTGCCGCAAAGGCAGCATGGAAAGGAAGGTTACGTACGTTTTCCTCCTCATCTGTGCGAAGTGCAACTTTAACGCCTGCCTTTGCCATTTTGCCTGCGTTGGAATAAGCGGCATCATAGCGGTCAGACTGACGGGAAGGAAGCTCCTGAACCGGACCCGTGATGACCGGAATTCCGGCTTTTGCGATTTCGTCCGCAACTCTCCAACCTTCCGAAACACCCGAGAAAATTACTTTGATGTTTTTGCCTTCCACCCATTTGATAGCATTTTGGATGTCGGACGCTGCATCTACTACTACAAGCAAAGGAAGCTCTCCAGAAACTGCTTTTGACAGTTGATCCATTTCTGGATAGTACTGCAATTCAGCTCCTGCTTTCTTGAGTTCGAGGTATTTTTTGGCATTTTCCCAGATCTCATTGGCTTCTTTCAGTGCTTTCTCGGAGTCTTTTTTGATGTCCTCGTCAGATCTGCGGTCAAATCTCCCACGTCTGCCCGAGCTAGGGAAGTTCATCACCACGGCCTTAAATCCACCATACATCTGATCAGGCGTGTAGCCATTGAGATTGATCAGAGCGGCAGTTCCGGGGAAAAGTCCGCCGGTAGGTACCGTCAGAACTGTAGTCACTCCCGAAACCCGTGTAACTCCGATTGCCTCTGAATTTGGGTTGACAGTAGTCAGTGCCTGCATGTTTGGAGTTACGTTTCCAAGTTCGGCATAATCGACTGTCTCAGGAACGGAGCTCACTTCGACCAACCCAAGTCTGGTTCCACCGTCGATCATTCCCGGATAGATAAACATTCCGGAGCAGTCGATGACCTCTGCACCGGCGGCACTGATGTTTGCGCCGACCTGTGAGATTTTTCCGTTTTCAACCAAAACAGAAGTATTGTTAAGCGTGCCTTTGGTGACAGTCACCACAGTGGCATTTTGCAGCAGGAATTTTCCTGTACGAGGTTTTACAAATTCCCCGTCGATCTGAGCCATCGCAGCCACTGGAAGCAGGGCTAGCAAGGAGGCACAAAAGGTTTTTAAAATTCGATTCATGATATTCTGGAATTTTCGGGGTGATTAATTTTTTTCTTCCAGGAAAGCTCCCTGAAACGCTTCGAAGTAAGCATCCACATCCTGAAGACATTGATGGTCTTCTTCTGTATGTAGGAAAATAGGTTCCACCATCTCGGTTGCACTTACAAACAAGCGTTGGTCATCTTTGTCTGCTTTGATGTCAAAATACTTGACACCATCTACAAATGTCATCTGAGGAACAGCATAAGAAGAGAGGGGATGACCTTCGAAAATCACCAAGTCCGCCTGCTTGCCAACTTCGATAGAACCGACTTTGTCAGATATCCCCAATTGCTTGGCAGGGTTAATGGTAATCATCGCCAAAGCTTCTTCGTCTGTCAATCCACCATAACGCTGGGTTTTGGCAGCCTCATGGTAGAGGTGACGGATCAGCTCTGCAGAATCTGAATTGATAGAAGTAATTACACCGTTTCTTTGAAGAATTGCAGCATTGAAAGCCGTGGAGTAATAAACTTCCATTTTGTAGGCCCACCAGTCAGCAAAGACAGATGCCCCCATAGTATATTCAGCAATTTCCGGAGCGACTTTGAACCCTTCGTTGGTATGCTGGAAAACAAGTTTGGTGATGCCAAAATCCTTAGCGACGTTGATCAACATGTAGATTTCGTCAGCACGATAGGAATGGCAATGAACGATGATTTTCCCGTCCAGGATATCCGCCAATGTCTGAAGGCGCTCATTATAAACCGGAGGCGTTACTGTGTTGCCTTTTTGACCCTTAGCAGCATTGTAAGTTTCCCATCCTTTTTTGTATTGAAGTGCTTCATTGAAACCATTTCTTAATACAGCTTCGACACCCATGCGGGTTCTTGGCTGGATGGAATTACCTCTGCCGTGAACTCGGGTTGGGTTTTCACCCAAGGCAAACTTGATCGTACGAGGTGCATCCTGCATAATCATTTCTGCAGGATCTTTTGATCCCCAGCGGTGCTTCAGAGTGGCATTTTGTCCACCAACTACGTTAGCAGAGCCGTGCATCGCATGTGAGATAGTCACGCCACCAGCCAAGGCGCGATAGATTCCGATTTCGTATGGATTGACTACATCTTTCATCCGAACTTCAGAAGTGATGGGAGCAGAGGCTTCATTGACCACATCCAATCCCACGTGTGAGTGGGCATCAATAATACCAGGCATCAGAAATTTGCCTGTAGCATCGATTGTCTGAGCGCCTGAAGGGGTATTTAGATTTTGACCGATCTGTTTGATGACTCCATCCTGAACCAAGACATCTGTATTTTCCAGATTTCCTTTGGTGACAGTGAGAACAGTAGCGTTTTTGATCAGAACGTTGCCTTTTGGCGTTTGGGCATTGGAATAATTCAACCCCAGTCCCAACAAAGCAGCAAGTATAAAATTGAGCTTTTTCATTTTTTTAGAGAGTTAGGCTAGGTGAGGTAAGTTTCGCAGTAAGTGGAAATGAGCCGAATTGAGCTACGGACATCGTTCCTTCCATATCGCTTCCCGAAATTTCACCGGTAATAGTCACAGTCATGATGGTGCCACCAGCCGAAACCTCAAATTCGAAAGAGAGTGTTTTACCACTTAAGGAAACATTTTTTATCGGAGCAGTGATTTTTCCTCCACCGGATGGATCGTCATAGGAGATGGTTCCTGAATAATTGGATCCTTCTTTTTTGATGGTGATTTCCCCACCCGAAGAACCTCCAGGAGTTTCGGAAGTGTACTCCCAAACCCCTTCCACTGCGACTGTTCCGTTTTCAGATTTGCCGTTTCCGTTAGCTGCTTTTTTCTTCACATCGTAGTCAAAGAAATATCCGTCAACAACGACATGTTTGATCTGTGCATCATCTTTGAAAATGGAATCCGTGCTGATCACGAAATTGGCCATTTTGCCCTTTTCGATAGTTCCAGCCACTCTGCTGATCCCGAGGATTGAAGCAGGATTGGTAGTCAATGCGGCTAAAGCAGCTTTTTCGCTCAGTCCGTTTTTGATCATGGCCTGCACAGCTTTCATAGCATCACCTGGCTTGGCATCGATCGTGGAGAAACCAAATGGAATTCCTGCTTTTTCCAACAATGAAGCCTGCTTCAGTGCTTTATCATAAGCTTCCTTCACACGCTCATATTGAGCTTTGGTATCTGCTGAAACGCTGTCGGCTTTTTGGTTTTTTACCGCTTTGTCATCCGGTACCTGCAGTTTGATCAAAACCGGAGTTCCGGAACTTTTGATCAGGTCGATGACCGTTTCATAATTTTCCAAACCAGACAAAATCAGTTTGAAACCCAGCTCTTTTTGCAATGCGATGGCTCTTCTCACTTCCAAATCCGAATTAGCCGTGAAAATCACCGGGATTTGTTGCTGAACTGCTGCCGTCATTCCGCTTTGAGTTGGAGTCATTTCTGGTCTTTTTACCCCGGCTGTGGAGGCGTAAAGTTTGGAGTGATCCAATGCAAGGGTTGTATTTTGATACACGTCCCTGAATTTTGCCATTACTCCGGCTGCAGTGGCGGGATACATTCCTCTTGAGCCTCTGAAATTTGCTGCCAAAGCGGTGTTTTCAAGAAGTACATTGACTGATCCAGTAGTTCCCAAAAGCATCACAGATGCCTTGCCCGGGATCATTCCTCCATCCGGTAAAACCTGACTGATGGTGAATCCTGCTTTTCTCCAATCATCTACCTGATTGCCGGTGATCGAAAACTGGTCCGAGATCGATCTCCATGGGGTGATTCCGGCGATTTCATCCGGTGGAGTAGAGGATACGAAATCTTTGGGTCTTTCAGGATCCTTTGGCTTGGTGATTCCGGCCAATCCCGCCCCATCAATGAACCCTGGGTAAATAAATAGTGAGTCTCCGGGAATCACCTGTGCTTCTTTGGGAAGTGAAAGGTTTGAGCCCATTCCCAGGATTACACCTTCTCGGAAAAGCACTGTTCCTTTGGTCCCTTGCTGACCTGGAGCTGCAAAAATTGTGGCGTTGGTAATTGCGTAGGTATCTGTCACTCTTCGCTTTCCTGTGGGGTCACTCTGGGACCATGCATTTTGCGAGAGAAAACCTGCCATCAGCAACCCAACCATTCCTGCTTTCAGAAATTGTTTTTTCATTCGATTGATGGTTATTCTTCAGTCAGCAAGCTAACAAAAGGCAGTTCACCAACTAGAAGGAATTATTTCTACAATCTTTTTTTTTGATTAGTGGTCTTGAGCTGCTATCAAAATGCGATAAAGTGCATTTGATATACAACCTTCGGGGAAAGGCCTTATTTGAACGGTTTAAAAGTCTTGGATTTTACGCTTTGATGTTATATTTAGACTCGGATCACCCCCTATTATGAAAAAAATCCTGATTATCGAGGACGATTTGCTGATTTCAAGTTTAGTACAATTCAGGCTTAAAAAGGATGGATATGAGACCCATCTGGTCAGTGATGGGAATGAGGGAATAAAGGCAATTGATTCCTACCTGCCTGATTTGATCATCACGGATGTGATGATGCCGTTTCGAAGTGGAATTGAAATCATCCATCATGCAAAGCAGTCTCAACCCAACACACCGATCATAGTCCTGAGCTCTCTCGGCGAAGAAGAGCAAGTGGTGCTGGAAGCATTTAACCTGGGTGTTGCTGACTTTATCCCCAAGCCGTTCAATCCCAATGAGCTTGCCATAAGGGTCAAGCGAATACTCAAGTAGGTATCTATGAAGAAAATTCTACCCTGGTTTATAGTTTGCCTGCTGTTCTTTTTGCCCGGAGTAATTCAAGCTCAGGATCAGTTGATTCCTAAAGATTCGATTGGGTTTCGTGATTTTTTGATTTTGCAAAAGGAAGTACCCGGACTGAGTTATCGTTATCTGCTTTCTGAAAAAAAACTTTCAGAATCATTGGTTTCGGATTCCGTGTACCGGTTTTCAAAAACTGATTCAGGTTTTGTTTCAGGACTTTTTTCGGATTTCAACAGGATCAAAGAATTGGAAATTCCCCTGATCAGAGACAGCCTCAGGTACCGACTCCAATACGTGATTTTTTCGGAGCCATCTTCCCAGAGTGGAACTCAGGAGTATCTGGCTAATCTGATCCGAAACGGTGATTACCAGGTCAAGTTTGAGGAAGTAGAAACCTCGGAAGACTTGGTTTCTTTGGCTTCCAAATCACCCTATTCTCCTTTCCAAAAGGTCAAACTGAGGTTTTTCTCAGATTATCAGCTTTTCGGAGTCACCGTCATTATTTTCTTTTTCTTCTTTGTCGCTTTCATCATGATTGTTTTTATGCTCGTCATGAAAGTGAGGAAAAACAAAAGGGAAAACCTGCTTAAAGAGTACGAGCGAATCATCATTGATCCTCTGACTTCTCTTCTTTTTGAAAAAGAGCTGAAGGAAATTCAGGATATGGATCAAAAGGAACTCAATGATTTCTTTCCCGACCAATTACTTTCCAAGCCTCTCTACAAAGATGTTTTGATTGACCGGATCATAGGTCTGAATAAAAAAATGAAAGGGGAGTTTAAGGAAAAGCTCAAAGCACTGTACAAGAAACTTGGATTGGTGAAAATTTCAATAGAATCCCTTCAAAACAAAAAGTGGGACAGAGTGACTATGGGATTGGTTCAAATCAATGAAATGGATTTGGTCGAAGCGCTACCGGAGGTGAAAAAATTCACTGACTCATCCAATTTCCACATTCGGTCTCAGGCGGTGGCAACTTTGCTAAACCTTTCTGAAAAAGTAGATCTAACTTTCCTTAGAGATCAGAC
>DATIAI010000156.1:0-4893 GCA_035458065.1 Algoriphagus sp.
GGCAACACCAAGGACACCACAACTGCTGCTACAATAAATCCTGCTATTGCGATCACGATGGATTCAAGTAGAAACTGCCGCATTAATTCACCCCGATTTGCCCCCAATAGTTTACGGATTCCAACTTCTCTTGCCCTTCGCTCAGAACGTGCTGTGGTTAAGTTCATGAAATTGATACAGGCAATCAAGAGGATGAAAATTGCAACAGTCCCAAAGATGTAAAGTGTGGTGACATTTCCGGTTTTCCCCAGTTCAAAATCAATTCCTGAATGGAGATAAATATCACCGAATGGCTGTAAAAAGAGCGATTTGTCAATCCCCATTTCTTTGAGGTCTACATTCGCTTTTCGATCAAAATAATCTTTCAACTTTACTTCAAAAGCAGCCTGATCTGTTCCCTCCTGAAGCTTGGCATAGGTGTAAAAAATATTGTTGGAAGCCCAATTAGTCCAGTTTTTTATGATAGGTCCGAAGTCCTGATTTTCCATGGAAAGGAAAAAATTGGCATCAATATGCGAATCATAGGCATTCTTGTCAAATACCCCAGTGACTGTGTATTCAAAATCCCCGAAAGGCAATCCCAAAGTCAGCGTCTCATTGAGTGGATCTTTTGTTCCAAAAATCTTCTCAGCGAGTCCCGATGAAAGCACGATGCTGGATGAGCTGCGCAATGCCGAGGCTGATGAACCTTTGGTGAACGGGAAGTCCACTACATCGAAAAAGCTGGCGTCCGCATAAAAACCCTTCGTCTCATAAAACTGCTTGACCTCCACATCTGATTCATACCGAAGTAGCATCTGATCCAGTTCTGGATATTTCATTAGTCTAGCCGAAGCTTCTATTTCTTCGAAATCCTCTTGGATGGCAGCAGCAACCGGAGCAGGCGTTCCCGCCCATTGGGTATCTCCCACATCTGAGGCTATACGGACAATTCGATCACCATTTGGAATCCCTTTATCCACCTGGAATTCGGTAAAAATGTACAGGCCAATCAAGAGACAAGCGGTCAAAGCCACCGCCATTCCTGAAACATTGATCAGGGTAAGCGACTTATGCTTTTTCAGGTTTCTAAGCGATATTTTAAGGTTGTTTTTCCACATGGTTTTGAGGTAGGGAGGTCTGGAGGTAGGGAAGTTTGGAAGTTGGAGGTTTGGAGGTTAGAAGGTGAAATATTTCCATAGTTATCTAATTTCTCTAATCTCTTGTTTCTTGGTTCTAAATACTTGATACTTTGTACTTGATACTTTGTACAATTATTCGCTTTTCAAGCTATTCACCGGATTCATCAGCGCTGCTTTGATCGATTGGAAACTGACTGTAAGCAAGGCTATAATCATGGTCAATACTCCGGCTCCGATAAAGAACCACCATTCTAAATCTATTTTAAATGCAAATCCATCCAACCAGTTTTTGGTGAGATAATAGCTCACTGGAATAGCTAGCACAACGGCGATCAGTACCATTTTCGCAAAGTCTCCTGTCAAAAGAGTCAAAATTTTCCATTCATTGGAGCCGAGGACTTTTCGGATGCCGATTTCTTTCGCCCGTCTTTCCGCGGTATAGGTTGCAAGCCCAAATAAGCCCAGACAGGATATCAAGATCGCAAGACCTGCAAAGTATTTTGATAAAATGGAGACCCGCTTCTCGGCAACATACTGAGCTTGATAAGCTTCATCAAGAAATCTATAATCGAACGAAAACCCGGGATTAAACTTCGTATAGAATTCCTGAAGAAGCGGTAGTGCATTTTGCTCTTGACCTGCTTCAATTTTGACCATAATATTCCAGGCTCCATCATATGGAGTAAGCCTAAAGAAAAGAGGTTTTATCTCCTCATGGAATGACTCAAAATGGAAATTCTCCGTCACCCCTATGATTTCCCTATCTTCTCCCCAAAGTTTTATGGTCTTGCCGATTGGATCATTGAGACCCATGAAATCAATGGCAGCTTGATTGAAAATAATTTTGGATGAATCCGCACCAAATTCCCTTGAGAATGTTCGCCCTTCCTTTAGCTGGATATTGAGCAATTCTATCATTTCGTAGTTAACACCGACATTCTCAAATTCGGTTTTATTCTCCGGGTCTTTACCAGCCCATTCCAAACCCCAAGTGCCGCTCATGTGACCTGTCATATTATGGCCGATGCTAGAGGCACCGATCACTCCTGGGATCTTTTTAACTTCGGAAATAAAGGTCTCCAGTTTACCGGCTTCTCTCAATTGACCCTCTCTTCCAAAAATTACAATGTTATCTTTTTCATATCCGAGATGCTGTTTTTGAACGAATTCAATCTGTTGGTAGACAACCCAGACCGATACGATTAAGATGACAGACAATGCAAATTGAAACACAACCAGGCCTTTCCTTGCCCATATTTCTCCAATATGACTTTTAAGTTTGCCCCCCTTCAAAACGGCAATGGAATTTAGGCCGGAAATGTAGAGCGCAGGATAACTACCCGCGATCAGACCTGTGATCAGCACAATGCCCAAAAGAGAAAGAATAGATGTTAAGTCGAAATCTAGGGTGAGCTGCTTTTCAGTAATTTCATTGAATTGAGGCAATAAAAGTGTGACCAGCAACATGGCTACAAGTAGGGAAACCAAAGCCATAAATGTAGACTCTCCCAGATACTGTAAAACGAGCGTGCTTCTCTGGGCCCCGATTGCTTTTTTAACTCCCAATTCTTTAATTCTTCCAGAAGCTCGAGCTGTGGAGAGGTTCATGAAATTAATACACGCAATCAAAAGGATGAATAAAGCTATGAGAGAGAATAATTTAACATATTCAATCCGTCCCCCTGCTTGAACTCCATTTTCGTATTGATTGTACAGATACGTATCAGAAAACTTGGCTGCAAAAGGGGTTCGATGATCGCTCTCACCATTCGTTTTCACTTTGACGTAGTCTGCAATCTTATCATTAAACTGGTCTATGTCTGTATTTTCCTTTAGGAGAATAAATGTACTGGGACCTGAATTGCTCCAGCTAGCGATTCCTGGGAAATCCTCTTTGAATGATTCAAAAGTTGAGACAAAATCAAATTGTATTGACGATCGGGGTGAAATATCCCGGAATACACCAGTAACCTGATACTGTTTAAGATGCTGCCACTCCACCATTTTTCCGACGGCATTATCGGTAGACCCAAAAAGCTGCAGGGCCAGTTTTTCAGAAATTACGATGGAATTTTTATCATTCAATACTTGATTTTGATCCCCCTGAATAACTTCAAATGATAACATTTTGAAAAAATCGGAATCTGCAAACAGTCCCCTTGTCTTGATATCATTTTTCTCAACTGAAAGAATGTAGTCTTCAATCCTGTTGGTAGAGGTGGTCACAGCATAGATCACTTCGGGCATTTCACTTGCCAAAGCTTCCGCCATAGCAGCTGATGTGGATTGTCGTGTGATGGTTCCGCCATCTTGTTCTACATTCTCTAGGATCTGATATAGCTCTCCTCTATTCTCATGAAACTTATCGACCTGCAACTCATCGTTAACCCAAATAAATATCAATAAGGAACAAGCCAGCCCACTGGACAATCCAATCAGGTTGATAAAAAAGGTGCTTTTAAACCGCTTGCAGTTTCTGTAAAACAGGAGAAAGTTGTGACGAAGCATAGTAGGTTAAGTTTTCAGTGAAAACTGTAATTCTGGGTTATTCCGAACGTAATGACTTCACAGGATTCATCAGCGCTGCTTTCACAGACTGGAAACTGATCGTCACCAGTGCCACCACTATCGCCAAAAAACCTACGATGAGGAAAATCCACCATTGAATAGGGGCCTGATATGCAAATCCTTCCAGCCATTTGTTCATTGCATACCAAGAAACCGGGGTAGCAATCAGGATGGCGACAAAGACCAATTTGATAAAATCCTTAGACAGCAGTTTTACGATTGAGCTCACATCTGCTCCCATGACTTTTCGGATGCCGATTTCTTTCGTCCTTTGCTCAGCCGTGTAAGTGGCCAAACCAAGTAATCCAAGGCAAGCAATCAGAATCGCTAAAACGGAGAAAGTCGTGAAGATCTTTCTGAATCTGAAATCGGACGCGTATTGTTTGTTGAAATCCTCATCCAAAAAACTATACAAAAACGGACGATGGGGTGCCACTCTTTTCCAGATTTCCTCTACTTCCGATATGGTTTTTTCCATATTGTCAGACTTTACTTTTAGAGAGAGGAATCTGCTTGCGTATGCCTCAAATGGCAAAGTCAAAGGCTCAATATCCCTGTGAAGTGATATGAAATGAAAGTCTTTGACCACACCGATTACTTCTCCTTCCCTTCCCCATTGTTCAAATTTCTTTCCGACAATGTCAGCAGGATTTGCATAGCCATATTGCCTGGCCGCAGCTTCGTTGACCACCAAAGCCGAACTCGAATCCGAAGGATAGTCCCTCGAATAACTTCTTCCCGCTACCAATTCCATATCGAAATGAGTAATGAAATCTAACCCGACCTGAAAAATCGCCTGCCCAAGACCTATCATTTCTCCTTCAGGATTTTGGATGCTTGTCCCTGCATTGGGGAAATAACTTCCGGGAACACTTCTCGAAAATGCTGCCGAAAGGATTTCAGGTTTTGCTTCCAATTCGTTTTTGAGAGCACTGGATCTGCTATTGACTATTTCATCATAATTATAGTCCAGCACCAGCATCTGTTCCTTGTCAAAACCAAGGTCTTTCTCCAGGAGGTGATTCATTTGAGTATAGACTATAATCGTCCCTGCAATCAGGGCGATTGACAAACTGAACTGAAAAACAACAAGCCCTTTTCTAAGATTGACACCCCGTGCATCGGATTTATTGATTCCTTTCAAAATCATCACAGGCTGAAAGCCGGACAGAACCAATGCGGGATAAAACCCCGCCAAAAGTCC
>DATIAI010000157.1:0-14000 GCA_035458065.1 Algoriphagus sp.
TCGATTGGCTTCAGATGGGGGAAGACTTACGTTTAGTACAGTGTACAAGCTTTTCTCCATGTCAGAGGAAAGTCCGTTAAATTCTACTCCTGGAATTTCCTGAATAAGCTTTTGGATAAAATGCGTTTTTACGGCTTCAACATGAGAGCGATGAGCTGACATATCTTCATAGGCTAGTTCAAGTGCTTTGGCTATCCCAATGATTCCTATCACATTTTCAGTTCCACCCCGCATATTCCGCTCTTGAGCACCACCGTGAATGAAAGGGTGGATTTTTTTGTCTTTTCGGACATAGAGAAATCCGGAACCTTTTGGTCCGTGAAATTTGTGTCCTCCAGCTACGATAGCATCCACCGCCAGGTGTTTGAGATCGTGGACATAATGCCCCATTGTCTGAACTGTATCGGAATGGAAAAAAGCCTGATGCTCTTTAGCCAAGGCTCCTATTAGGTCCAAATCATTGAGGTTGCCGATTTCATTGTTGGCATGCATGAGTGAAACCAAGCTCTTTGGATTTGACTTCAACAATTCCTCCAATTGATTCAAGTCGATTTCACCTTTGTCATTTACGTCCAAAAGGCTGAGTTTCACTGTTCCTTTTTTAGCCAAAACTTCCAGGGTATGAAGAACAGCGTGGTGCTCAATTGGGGAAGTGATCGCATGGATGATCCCATGGCTTTCAATTCCGCAGACTAAAGCTGTATTGTCGGCTTCTGTTCCTCCCGATGTGAAAAATATCTCCGAGGGACTTGCATTTAGCAATTCCGCAACTTTTTTTCTGGATCTCTCTATTGCCGTTCTCACTTCCCTGCCATGGCTGTGGACTGAGGACGGGTTACCAAAATGAGATTTCATAAACGGCAGCATGGCTTCGATCACCCGATCGTCCATTGCAGTCGTCGCGGCATTGTCAAAATAAACTTTCATGTGGCAAAAGTTTGGTTTTGATGCGCCACAAAGCCTGTCCCGAATTTGATTCGGAAGAATCTCGCATGACACCCCGATAGGTATCGGGGCAACTCACTGTGTGTAGCTTGCTTAAGGCTGGATTTCATTATATCTGGGTTTGGGGTGATCGGAGTCTCTTTCTTAAATCAGAGAAGCGTTAACCACTTCCTTGATGTCCTGTATTAATTTTTTTGCCAAATGTTCGGCGGTAGCTTCTGAGTCTGATTCAGAATAGATTCTGATAATGGGTTCGGTATTTGACTTTCTCAAATGCACCCACTCTTTTTCAAACTCAATTTTCACTCCATCAATATCATTGATCTGATGCTTTTTGTACTTGGT
The DNA here is from genome assembly GCA_035458065.1 of Algoriphagus sp. Lineage (GTDB taxonomy): Bacteria > Bacteroidota > Bacteroidia > Cytophagales > Cyclobacteriaceae > Algoriphagus. The sequence goes on from DATIAI010000157.1 coordinate 1,291, forward strand.
TTTGATTTCCAAAAGGATTTTATCCACATCGATTTGTGGTGTCAGCTCGATTTTGTTTTTGGAAATATGGTAGTTAGGATAAGTAGCACGAAGCTTGGATATAGATTTTCCAAAATTGGCCAAATGAGTCAAAAACAAGCCGATCCCCACCAAGGCATCGCGGCCATTGTGCGAGGCAGGATAGATTATTCCTCCATTGCCCTCACCGCCGATGACTGCATTTACTGCTTTCATTTGATTGACGACATTGACTTCTCCGACTGCAGCAGCGGTGTATTTCCCGCCTCTTTTCTCTGTTACATCGCGAAGTGCACGGGTAGAGGAAAGATTTGATACCGTGTTTCCGGGGGTTTTTGAGAGCACGTAATCGGCCACTGCTACCAAGGTATATTCCTCTCCAAACATGGATCCGTCCTCATTGACAAATGCCAGTCTGTCCACATCAGGATCTACTACGATTCCCAAGTCATAGCTTCCTTTTTCCAGCTTTTTGGAAATGTCCCGGAGATTCTCCGGAAGCGGTTCTGGATTATGTGGGAAAATGCCGTCTGGAGTACAGTACATTTCTTCGATTTCTGTGACTCCCAGTGCGCGTAGCAATTTTGGAATAGCTATTCCTCCGGTAGAGTTGACAGCATCCACCACGATTTTAAAGTTGCGGGCTTTGATTGCCTCTACATCTACCAGTTCCAAATCCAATACATGCTGAATATGGCGGTCGATGTAGTCGTTGATTTGGGAGTATTTTCCGAGCTTTTTTACTTCTGCAAAAGTGAAAGCTTCGTTTTCTGCTTTTTCCAAAATGGATTTCCCTTCCTCGTCGGAGATAAATTCACCTTCCGCATTCAAAAGTTTGAGGGCATTCCATTGGATTGGATTATGACTGGCAGTAAGGATTATTCCACCGCCGGCATTTTCCAAAGGAACTGCCAATTCCACAGTTGGTGTCGTGCTAAGTCCGAGGTCAATCACGTGAATGCCCATGCCTTGAAGGGTAGCCGACACCAACTTAGAGACCATATCCCCCGAAAGTCTGGCATCTCTTCCGATTATAACTTTAGGGTTGTTGGTTTTTTCAATCACCCAAGCGCCATAAGCTGCGGTAAATTTTACTACGTCGATAGGAGTAAGACCTTCGCCGGCTTTGCCACCGATGGTTCCTCTTATCCCGGAAATAGATTTGATAAGCGACACGTACAATTGATTTAGTAAAAGTTGATATCTAAAAAAACCTGTCTGAGACAGGATCAGAATTTATTTGAATTTGGCCATCACTTTGTCCACCTCATTTTCAGGGTTGGCACAAGTGCTGGTGGAATCTACCGTTTTTCCGCAAAGGCTGCAGGTAATTCCTTCTTGATTTAGGTAGGGACTTTGGGAGGCACAAGTGCCTTTGAATTCTCCGTTTTTAAGGAAAATGAGCCTTACTGACATCAGAATGAAGAACAATGCCACGAATCCCACGGTTATTAATACAGTTGTCATAACGGATAAATTTGCGCAAATTTAAAGCTTTACTTCGAAAACGTCCATAATTTCAGGTTAGTTTCCCAACACATGTCAAATTTGAGTACCCGAGCCGAACAACTGGCAGCTTTTGATCGCTTATTGACAATAATGGACGAGCTCCGCGCACAGTGTCCATGGGACAAAAAGCAGACTACGGAGAGCCTCAGGCATTTAACCATTGAGGAAACTTTTGAATTGTCCGATGCGATTTTGGAAGGAAATCCTGAGGAAATAAAAAAGGAACTTGGGGATATTTTGCTTCACATTGTGTTTTATGCCAAAATCGGTGCCGAGGAAGGAAACTTCGACATGGCGACTTTGACCAATTCTCTCTGCGAAAAATTGATCCGTCGCCATCCGCATATTTATGGTGACATAGAAGCAAATGATGCCGAAACGGTAAGCCAAAACTGGGAAAAAATAAAGCTGAAAGAAAAAGGCAATGTGTCAGTTTTGGGAGGAGTTCCAAGATCTTTGCCAGCCGTGATTAAGGCGATGAGAATTCAGGATAAAGCCCGGGGAGTTGGATTTGACTGGGAGGAAAAGCACCAAGTCTGGGAAAAAGTGGAGGAGGAAATGCAGGAATTCAAAGCTGAATTCAATGTGGTGGAGGATTCTGAAATTGACAGGGAAAAGGCCACAGGAGAATTTGGGGACCTGCTTTTTTCCCTGATCAACTACGCAAGATTCATCCAAATCGATCCTGAAGAGGCTTTGGAGCGGACTAATCTGAAATTCATCAAACGCTTTCAATACCTGGAAAACGCAGCCAAAGAATCCGGTAAAAATCTCAGTGAAATGACTTTAGCCGAAATGGATGTGTATTGGAACGAGGCAAAGTCCAAGTGATCAGTGTTCAGTAGGCAGTTGCAGTGATTAGGCGCAGTAATCAGATTCAATCGCAGTTTCAGATATAAAATATTCAGGAAACCATTAACCATTAACCAATTTTCAAGTATCTAGTATGTCAAACAAAATCATCTTCACTCCCGAAGCTCCTGCACCGATAGGACCTTATTCTCAGGCAGTATTAGCAGGGAGTACGCTCTTTATTTCAGGGCAGATTGCCTTGGATCCGGATACGGGTGAGTTGATCAATGAAAACATTACCGAAGAAACTCATGCGGTGATGAAAAATATGGAAGCTGTGCTTAGAGTTGCAGGTTTTTCGTTTACAGATGTAGTGAAGTGCACGATTTTTATTCGTGACATGGGGCAGTTTGGGACCATCAATGAAGCTTACGGACAATATTTTAAATCAAACCCTCCTGCCCGAGAAACGGTTGAAGTCAGTAAGCTTCCTAAAAATGTAAATGTGGAAATTTCTTGTATAGCCGTGAAATAATCGATTTTGAACCTCCTGCCCTTCCATAGCGAAACCCTTGTCAGCGCCCTTACCAAAGAGGAAGTGTTAGGTCATTTGATCCGTGTGACCAAAGAAGTCAATTTTTTGGATGCAAGGACTCAGCAGGATCCAAAAATCAGGTTCAATGGAATAATTGGTCAAGAGGGATTCAGGATTTCCAGAGCTATCACAAAAGGTGATTCTTTTCTCCCTTTAATTACCGGTGAGGTTGAATCCACACCAAGAGGTAGTATTATCTTTATCAGGTATAAGCTTTTTCCGACCACGATCTTTTTCCTGGCATTTTGGAGCATCATTTTGCTGGCCTTTACAGGATTTTATTTCGGCGTTCTTCGAAATATCGAATATGGAAGTATTTGCCTAGCCCTCGCTGTGCTCAATTATGCCTTGGGAATTTTCTTTTTTCAAAGACAGGTAAAGGCTTCCCGAGAAGTTTTCCATGAGCTGATCAATTTTGAAATGAAAGATAAGGAGTGAGCTGTTCCCATTAGGCAGTTGCAGTTTTCAGTTATCAGATAGTCCACGGTCGACTGTCGACCGTTAGCCGTTGACCACAGTCTCACAACTATCATCGCACTTCTTAGGCTAAAAGGCCACCAGCCATTAACTTTGCGCCCGAAAATCTAAAACCTATCCCAAATACCATGTCCATCCGTATCGAAAAAGACACCATGGGACCTGTTGAGGTTCCTGCTGACAAATACTGGGGAGCTCAGACCCAACGCTCTATCAACAATTTCAAAATCGGAGGTGAGAAAAACCGCATGCCGATTGAGATTATCCGTGCATTTGCGATTTTGAAAAAAGCCGCTGCATTGACCAATGCGGAATTGGGAGTTTTGGATCAGGACAAAGCGGAAATTATTGCCACCGTCTGTGACGAAATCCTGGCAGGAAAGCATGATGATCAGTTTCCTCTTGTAATCTGGCAAACCGGATCCGGTACCCAGTCAAACATGAACTCCAACGAGGTGATTGCCTATCGGGCTCATGTGATATTGGGAGGGGCTTTGGAAGACGCCAAAAAGAAAATCCACCCAAATGACGACGTCAATAAGTCCCAATCCTCCAACGACACCTACCCCACAGCGATGCACATTGCTGCCTATCAGATGGTAGTGGAAAATACCATTCCGGGAGTACAAAAATTGAGAGATACGCTTGCAGCGAAAGCTGAGGCTTTCAAAAACGTGGTGAAAATTGGCCGAACCCACTTCATGGATGCCACTCCACTCACCTTGGGCCAGGAATTCAGCGGCTATGTAGCTCAATTGGATCATGGATTGAGAGCTCTAAAAAATACCCTTTCTCACCTTTCCGAGTTGGCTCTTGGTGGCACTGCGGTAGGTACGGGTCTGAATACACCCCAAGGCTACTCTGAATTAGTCGCAAAAAAGATTGCCGAACTTTCCGGACATCCCTTTGTGACCGCACCAAACAAATTCGAAGCCTTGGCTGCTCATGATGGTATGGTGGAAACTCACGGTGCATTGAAGCAATTGGCTGTAGCTCTGATGAAAATCGCCAATGATATCCGCATGCTTTCCTCAGGACCAAGATCCGGAATCGGAGAAATCCTGATTCCAGAAAACGAACCTGGATCCTCAATCATGCCTGGTAAAGTAAATCCAACGCAAGTAGAAGCCATGACAATGGTAGCTGCACAAGTAATGGGAAATGATGTGGCAATTTCAATTGGTGGATCACTTGGTCATTTCGAATTGAATGTTTTCAAGCCATTGATTGCAGCCAATTTCCTTCAATCTGCGAGATTGATCGGAGATGCTTGTGTGTCATTCAACGACAACTGTGCGATCGGTATCGAGCCAAATACCTCCATGATACAGCGTCATTTAGAAAATTCTCTGATGCTGGTGACAGCTTTGAATCCATACATTGGATATGAAAAAGCTGCTGCAATCGCCAAAAAAGCTCACAAAGAAGGAACAAGCCTAAGAGAAGCTGCAATTGCCTTGGGTCTATTGACCTCTGAGCAGTTTGATGAGTGGGTGAAGCCAGAGGATATGATCGGAAGTTTGAAATGAGTTAGCGAGAATATTCAACAAAAAGGGCTGCCAAAGAAATTTCTGGCAGCCCTTTTTATTAATTTCTAACTTTTACTTCTTGATGATTTCGCGGGTTTTGATGGCATATCCTACAGAAATATACATCATGGTACTCTTGGTAGGAGAATAATCAACTCCTGCCACATTTATCTTTTGGTTATTCGTTTCAAGAAAGTCAGTGAGATAATATTTGAAGCGGATATAGTTACCCATTTTCGATTTTACCTCGAAAAAAACAGATGGTAAGTAGATCTTAGTCCGGTCACTGAACCAAATATTAGATTTAGACTTTTCGTCGTTTACATAAGTTTTCTGCTTGTAGTTGATTGCAAACTCATTTTCAAAGCCTAAAGCAGCCAAGTTCCCATTCATGTCCCCAAATTTCACTGCTATGGGAATCCCAACGGTATAAACACGCTGCTTGACACGTACAGAATCATTTAGATCCGTAATTATACCGACGTTTCGTACAGCAAGTCCGGTGAAAAAGCCGAGTTTTTCGTCTCGATCTTTGTGTAATTGAGTACTAAAGTTGATAAATGGAGTAAAACGGGCGATGTTGCTCGTTTCCAGACCGGTTGCCTCTACACTACCCCAGGAAAGAATAGTTTCGGAGGCAGAAACAGTATACCAGTTTTTGGTTGTTGTTTCCTGAGCATAAAGACTGAGTCCAATACTCAAAAAAAAGACTGTGAGTAATAGTTTTTTCATAATAGTGAGGTTTTTAAAAATTTCTTAAAAATACATTTTCAGGAAATATCAAATATTTTTTGGAGCAGTTTCCTGACGAATGTCATCTAAATGGCAACTTTATTTTTTAGATCCTGGAATCCAAACCTGCATTTCATTGGGACCTCGGTTGGCCCAAGTGTAGTAAGGTATGGCTGTAAAGGTTACTTCTTGCGGACTTGTAGATCCCAAAGCCTTGAATGTGATTGCTTTTACTTTTTCATCCAAAACCTGAAAGTCTTTTACCTCAAATTCCGAATTCCCAGAAAGTTTAAGGTCAAGTGCTTTTCCCCCATTATCCGCTCCTTCCACGCAATAAACCAAGGGTCCACGCTGAATTGCAATTCTTCCCTGATTGGCTAAGACTTCTGGTCTTGACTTGATTTCCCTTACTTCCATCGGAAAGTTTATAGAGACCTTGTCACCTTTTTTCCAATTTCTATTTAGTACTACATAACCGTTTTTTAGTGGTGCAGTTACTTCTTCGCCATTTATGGCAATGGAATAGGCCTCCGCTTTTTCAGTAAGGAAAGAGTATAATTCACCGGGCACAGGTTCACCTGTTATCCATCCGGGGATTCTCAGGTTTACCTCAAATCGGATAGGATTTTCAGGATTTATCTCCAGCATGACCTCGCCGTCCCAGGGATAATTCGTTTTCATTTCTACCGGAACTCGTGTTTCGGCAATTTCAAATTCAGTTTGATTGCCAATGAAAAGGTTGACCCAAATCCCTTTTTCATTTTTTGCATAGATATAATCTCCAACAGAAGCTACCAATCGTGAAATATTGGATGGACAGCATGCTGTTCCAAACCATTCCTTTCGGTTATGCTGACCACTTGAGGCAAGTGGATTACCGTAGAAGAAGCGATCTCCGGTCAGACTGAGGCCGTCTAGAGCAGCATTATACAGGCTTCTCTCCAGCACATCGATGTATTGGGATTGTCCCTCGAGCAGATTCATCCGCTGATTCCAAAACACCATACCCACTGATGCGCAGGTTTCACTGTAAGCATTTTCGTTGGGCAAATCATAGTCTACAGAAAAACCCTCATTGCTTCCGGAGGAGCCGATTCCGCCAGTGATGTACATGTTCCGATAGACTACATCTTCCCATACCGTCTTCATGGCATTCATATATCCCGGATCATTTTTGGCTGCCGCAACGTCCGCGGCGCCTGTGTATAAATACATCGCGCGGACAGCGTGTCCGGTAATTTCTTTTTGTTCTTTGACCGGAACTCCGTCTTGGGCATATTTTGGTCCCCACTCTGCTTTGTCCCAAATTGCACCTTTGCCATACCCCCTGCCTCTTTGATCCAAAAACCAATCGGCCAAATCCAGGTATTTTTTCTCTCCGGTAACTTTATATAGTTTGACCAACGCCAGTTCGATTTCCTCATGTCCGCTGACCCAAGGCTTGTTTGGAATCCTAAACTGGGTATCAATGTGATCGGCCATTCGGATGGCAACATCCAATAGTTTTCTTTTTCCTGTAGCCTGAAAGTAGGCGACACCTGCTTCCATCAAATGTCCCGCACAATAATCCTCATGTTTTTCCATGTCCTGCCAGCGCTTCTCCAAGCCGGTCAGGGAGTAAAAAGTGTTGATGTAGCCGTCGGGTTCTTGGGCGGCGGCGATTTTGTCGATCCATTCATCCGCTTTCTGTTCTAAAACAGGATCGGGAATATTCTGTAAAGAATAAGCTATTGCCTCCAAAGCCTTGTAGACATCGCTGTCATCGTAATAGATTCCCTCATGGGCTTCGCCCTGTTTTCTGGCTGCTTTTTCGAAATTCCGGATCCGTCCTGTTTTTTCCTCCGTCTGATAAATAGATGCCGGAAGGGCAGAATTTGCCACTTTTTCCAGTTTGGGCCTCCAAAAGGAGTCAGTGATTTTGATTTCTGAAAAGCTATGCGGTTGAAGCTGAGCTGAATTTTCCTGGGCGTAATTTGAGATTACTGGACTCAGGAAAAGCAGAATAAAAATCGATTTCTTCATGGATTTTGGGTTTTATTAAAAGTAGGGAATTCAACTCTTTCAAGTCTAAATCAAATTGAAAAAGGCTTATTTTAGGCACTTTCCCGATTCGAAAATTGTCAATCCTCTTTTTAACAGCATGAAAAAAATATACCTCCTCCTTTTTTGCCTCTTGTTTTCATTTGGGTTTAGTCCCAGGCCAATGACTTGGGTGGCCCTCGGAGATTCAATAACCTACCTCAATGATCATCCTGATGAAACCGGAAACCGGATCAGTAAAGGTTATTTGACATTGGTGACAGAGAAATTCCCGGAAATCGAAGCGATCAACAAAGGCTTCAATGGCTGGACTGCCGTCAAGATTGCCACAGAATTTGACAAGTTGGAAATCCCTAGAGCGGATGTATACAGTGTTTTCCTGGGGACTAATGACTGGTGGGGAGGAAAATCCTTGGGGACTTTCGATGATTATCAGAATAACACCGGCACTGAAACTGTTTATGGGGCCTTTAAAGTTATCATCAATAATTTGCGCAGTCTAAATCCTGAGGCCAAAATCATTTTGATTACTCCCATGCAGCGGGTGGATTTTGTGTATATCAATAATTATAAAAACAATGCATTTGGCTCCTATCGGGAAAAAGGCGGGCAGGATTTGGAGTCCTTTGCCGGTGCGATCGTTTCGATCGGAAAGCATGAGGGATTTCCTGTGGTTGACTTATATCACCAGAAAGGAATGGAGCATGCCGATTTGGTAAAGTTTAAGAGGCTTAGAGATCCAATTACCGGAGAATACCGGAATTTTAGATATCCTGACTTCATCGATGTCTCATTTGATCCAGAAAAAGACGAGTATCCTTATCCTGAAAAATCCATTGCAGTAACCTATGATGGACTTCATCCTTCGGATAAGGGGTACCGAATGATTGCAAAGGAATTGTATCCTTTATTTCAAGAACTAGTAAAGTAAAAATGGGCTGCAAAAATATGCAGCCCAGAAAAGTAGTCCCGACGGGAATCGAACCCATATCTAAAGTTTAGGAAACTTCTATTCTATCCATTGAACTACGGGACCATATAAAAGCCGCAAGATAAAGTAAATCTTAACTTTCAGGCAAATATTCTCCAGTCAACTTGTGGCTTTCCAATCATTTAACCTATCTTTGCACTCCAAATTTAGGATGGACGGGCTCCATCCAATCACTTAATCTAAAAAATTATGTCTGTAAAAATCAGATTAGCACGTCGAGGCAGAAAGAAACAAGCCATCTATGACGTCGTTGTAGCTGATGCAAGAGCTCCACGTGATGGACGCTTCATCGAGAAAATCGGAACTTACAATCCGAACACAAACCCCGCTTCCATCAACATCAACAATGAGCGCGCTCTTACCTGGTTGTTGAATGGAGCTCAGCCAACTGATACCGTGAAAGCGATGCTTTCTTACAGAGGTATCATGCTGAAAAAACACCTTCAGATCGGCGTGTTGAAAGGCGCTATCTCCCAAGAGCAAGCAGACTCTAAGTTTACAGCTTGGTTGGAAGAGAAAGATGCTAAAATCACTTCGAAATCCGACAAACTGGCTTCCGCAAAAGCTGACGTTCGTGCTAAGGCACTTGCTGCTGAGACTGCTAAAAACCAGGCTCGTTTGGATGCTAAGAAGGCAAAAGAAGATGAGCAAAAAGCATTGCTAGCTGCTGCTGAAGCTGCTAACAACCCTGCTCCTGCAGCTGAAGCTTCTTCAGAAGAAGCTGCTACTGAAACTCCTGCAGAAGGCGGAGAAGCTTAATAGATTTCATTCCATGAACAAGGATCAGTGCTTTCAAATAGGCCGTATTGCCAAGGTTCATGGACTTCGTGGTGAAGTAAATGTGGTGCTTGATGTAGATTATCCTGAGGATTACGAAGGATTAGAGCACTTGTTCATCGAGCAAAAAGGCCGTTTGGTTCCCTTCTTTCTGGAGCACTTTGTGATTCAGCCCGGAGGCAGAGCCTTGGCAAAGTTTGAAGAACTGGACACAATCGAGCAGGTAGAGAGCCTCGTCGGAGCGGAAGCTTACCTTCCTCTGACCGAACTTCCTCAGCTTGAAAATGACCAATATTACTTCCATGAACTGATCGGATTCGAAGTCGAAGACGAGAATTTGGGACTGATCGGGCCAATACAGATCATCTACGATCTGGAAACACAAGATCTCCTCGGAGTGACCCACCAAGGAAAAGAAGTGCTGATCCCTATTCAGGACGGCATTATTACCAAGGTGGACAAGGCAGCTAAAAAAGTTTACTGCCAGCTACCCGAAGGTTTACTTGACATTTATCTGGAAGACTGAGCCATGCATATTGACATCATCACTGTGGTGCCGGGATTGCTGGAAGGACCTTTTTCACATTCCATTCTCAAAAGAGCGGAAGATAAAGGGCTCGCCAGCGTAAGAGTGCATAACCTTCGGGATTATGCTACCGGCAAACAGAGTCAGGTTGATGATTATGCATTTGGTGGGGGAGCCGGAATGGTCATGATGATCGAGCCAATTGCCCGATGCATCGAGGCACTTCAAAAGGAGCGGACATATGATGAAATCATCTACATGACCCCTGACGGAGAGACCTTTGATCAACCAATGGCCAACTCACTTTCACTCAAGGGAAACCTCCTGATCCTCTGTGGTCATTACAAAGGGGTGGATCAACGGGTGAGAGATAAGTTTATCACCAAGGAAATCAGCATCGGAGATTTCGTTCTTTCGGGAGGAGAATTGGCAGCGGCTGTTGTAGCAGATGCGATTATCCGACTGATTCCCGGAGTACTCAATGATGAGACTTCTGCCTTGACAGATTCCTTCCAGGATGGTCTTTTGGCACCGCCCGTTTATACCCGCCCTGCGGAATATGAGGGAATGGGAGTACCGGATGTGCTGCTTTCAGGGCATGAAGCCAAGATAAACGAGTGGAGATTTGAAGCGTCGGTTCGCCGAACCAAGGAAAAACGTCCGGATTTGCTGAAAGGCAGCGGGTGGGAATAGGCGAGACAAAAAATTTAAAAGAGTAATTCATTTAAACCGCTGCGGCGGTGAACTGCGAAAGCATAAAATATAGAGCTATGAGCGATCTAATGAAAATTGTAGAAGCGGAATACAGCGAGGCGAGAGCCAAATTCCCTTCTTTCAAAGCCGGTGATACCATCAACGTACACGTACGTATCAAAGAAGGTAACAAGGAGCGTATCCAGCAGTTCCAAGGAACTGTGATCCAGCGAAAAAACCCTAATACAAACGGTGAGACTTTCACTGTACGTAAAGTGTCCAACGGAGTAGGAGTAGAGCGTATCTTCCCTATCATCTCCCCATCGATCGAGCAAATCGACGTATTGAGAGAAGGTAAAGTAAGAAGAGCTCGTCTGTTCTATCTAAGAGGACGTCAGGGTAAAGCTGCACGTATCAAGGAAAAAATCAGAGCAAGACACTAAGACTTGTCGGATTGATACCGAAAAAAGGAACTCAGAAATGGGTTCCTTTTTTGGTTTGTAGTAAATTGCAGAAAATCTGACTCTTATGAATCCATCGATTTCATTTACCGATCCAGGGGCTATGCTCGGAAAAGCAGTTCTGAGAATAGGCCAGGTGCTTTTGGTAATTCTGGCTGTTGCAAGTGCCAGCATGGCCTATTTGGCATTTGAGGATATGTTTTCAGGTTGGAATATTGATTTGGATTCCGACTTGGTTTGGCTGTTTCCAAATGTGGACACAGGGGAATGGATCAGTTATTTTTTCACTGGATTGACAATAAAATTTCTGGTCTTGTTGGGGCTTTTGGCTTGGCTGGATCGGAGGATTTAATCTTAAAATCTCTTTCTGTATTATTGGATCCCTTAAAAAAAAGCCCAAACCTTTCGATTTGAGCTCTTTTTCAGATTTCTATTTTTAGCTTTCTAACCTCACTTTTTGCTTTCTGCCACCGCATGATGCGCAGCTCTCGCTGCAAAAGCCATGTAGGTCAGGGAAGGGTTTTGGGTAGAAGTGGAGGTCATCGAGGCTCCGTCTGTCACATAGACATTTGGAACGGAGTGAAGCTGATGATTTGCGTTAAGCAGCGAGGTTTTTGGGTCTTTGCCCATGCGTACTCCGCCCATTTCGTGGATATCAAGACCCGGAGCCCGATTGTCATCCCGTGTCTTGAGATTGGTAAAGCCCGCTTTGGTAAACATTTCGGTCATCTGTTCCAGATAATCTTTGATCATTTTTTCATCGTTGTCGTCATAGGCGACATTGATTTTGAGTTGAGGAATTCCCCATTCGTCTTTCAATGTAGAATCCAAAGCCACGTAATTACTCTCCTTAGGAATGGTCTCGCCCATCATGTGAGAGCCTACATACCAAGGTCCATATTGATCCGGGTTGAGGAGATTGTTTTTCAGTTCCATACCGATCCCATCAGAATTGGATCGGGCGCCTCTGCCTGCAGAGAAACCTGCTGCATAGCCACGGAGGAAATCTGTCTCCTGCTTGTAAACATTACGGAATCGTGGGAAATACCCACTCGTTGGACGCCCACCTGAAGTGGTGTATTCGGAGTGTCCTTCGTATTCTCCGGAAATCCCTGCCCGGTAATTGTGGAAGGCAACATATTTGCCCAACAGTCCGCTGTCATTTCCCAAACCATTTGGAAAGCGGGTGGATGTGGAGTTTAATAATACCAGATTCGAATTCAGTGCCGCAGCATTTAGGAAAATTACCTCCGCGTAAAATTCCTCTGTTTCCTTCGTCAGCCGATCTACAATTCTGACACCAGTTGCCTTGCCTTTTTCTTCATCATAGATGATGGAATGGACTACAGCATCGGGTCGGATGGTCAGATTTCCGGTTTTCAAAGCCCAGGGAATTGTAGAGGAATTGGAGCTGAAATATCCTCCAAACGGACAGCCTCGTTGGCAAAGATTTCTGTTTTGGCACATGGCTCGACCTTGCTGCGCATAAAAGTCCGCATTGCCGTGAATGTGAGCACAACGGGAGGAAATCATGTGACGGTCATTGCCGTAATGCTTTTTGAGCTGCTCC
>DATIAI010000158.1:0-3812 GCA_035458065.1 Algoriphagus sp.
TGCTCTGGAAGATTCTGCCAGCAGAAAAAACCGGAAATTGCAATTTGAAGCATCAGCCAGATTGCTTCCACTGGTTCAAAAATCCGGAATGAAAATCATGGCTGGAACAGATGCGGGATATCTGAATACATACGATTATCCTGGGTTTGCCATTCACCGTGAACTTGCACTGATGGTAAAATATGGTTTGACTCCACTTGAAGCACTTCAGGCCTCGATGATCAATGGACCTGCCTATTTTGGAATGGAAAATCAATATGGATCAATTGAAAGTGGAAAGAAGGCAAGCATGGTTTTGCTTAATAAAAATCCGCTGGAAAATATTGAAAACACGCTTTCTATCGAATCAGTGATAGTGGAAGGAAAGTATTTCTCAAGATCAGAACTGGACCAAATGCTGTCGGAGATCAAAGCATGGGTAAAGGAAAAAGAAGCAAAATTGAATTGAACTAGCCTAAATCAATTATCCAAATCGCCGAAAATCAATTCAAAAAGTTGCTCAAACAAAAAGGCAAGCCTCAATTGAGCTTGCCTTTTTTGCTTTTGGTTTTGAAGTTAAACTTTTTACTTACCACTCACTTTTTACAGCTTTCATCTTTGGATAAGTTTAAAACATAAATACTCAAATCACCTGCTTCTCCAGAGATCCTTCATTTGTTTCCCGTTGACGATTAGGACAAATCGGGCTGGGTTTGGTACCAGCACAATTCTAACATCCATTTTGTCAAACTGATCTGATTCGATCGGAACCCCAACTTTTCCATTTACTTCATAAGTAACAATTCCGTTTGCATCCGCAAGCATTTCTTTGTAAGCATTGGCGAGGTAGGCAGAGGGAAGCAACACATCGGTATCTGACTTCAGTTTGGAATAGATTTTTTCAAGCTGAACTTCAAGTACTTCCTCATATTCTTCATTAAAATCATCCTCGAGATCATGAAGTTCCTCCTCCAAGTCGTCATAGCTTTCGTCGCTATAATCCATTTTGCTGAGAAGATTCCTTTTTTGTACGATTTCGGTGAGTTGCTTGTCCAGCTTGTCCCAATTCATGAATTAATTTGATTTGATGAAAGTGCAAAGATGACCAATACTTCTTTTTTTCCCCGAAAAATATCTGAGAAATTAACTGACTAACAGAATTTTTCCGTTTCTGCCCTGCTTTTCATAGGCTTCCAAAGCGGCTCGGTAATCCTCCAGCTTGAATTTTCCTCCGATATCAATTTTGGAATCATCCTTCATCAAAAAGCCAAATACAGTTTTGAAGGCTTTGGCGCGGTCACTTTCATTTAGTTCTTCCATCCAGGATGACAGCCAAAATCCTTCAATGCTCAGGTCTTTAAAGATCAGCAAACCACTGTTTATTGACATATTTTCCAGAGCCAGTGCTCCAAATACCATCATTTTCCCTTTGGGTCGCAGGCAAGCCAAAGCTTTAGTTCCCAGCATTCCCCCCACCGCATCAAAGACAACGTGCACTCCACCGTCTGTTTTTTCCGGAATAAGTTTGTGGAGTTTTTCTGATTCAGAATTGATAATCAAATCAGCACCTAAATTTTCAAGCAATTCTTTTTGGGAGTCATTTCTTACGGTAGCCGCAACTTTTATTCCTTTTGCTTTGGCCATTTGGATGGCAAATTTTCCAAAAGCTGATGCCCCGGCGGTTATCAAAAGCCACTCTCCTGCTTTTAATCGGGATTTTTCGATCATTGCAAAGGCTGTCATCGGATTGACAAATGCCTGACAGGCTATTTCATCCGGCATTGCATCCGGAATCGGAATAACCATGGCAGCTGGCAGGCAGAGATATTCTCTCCAAGTACCGATCGCGGTAAACATAACCCGAGTTCCAACCTTTATCTTTCCGGCCTCATCACTTTTCTCCACCACACCACAAGCTTCAAATCCCGCGCTGCTTGGCAATTTGGGCACAATTCCATACATCCCTCTGACAAACATGATATCTGATGGATTAATATTGCGGGCAGTAACCCGAATCAAAACTTCATTCTGTTTCGGGTTGGGAATCGGACTTTCCCGGAGTTGCAATACTTCCTGAGGCAGTCCTGTCTGGTCAAAAATGAGTTCTTTCATCTGTATTTTATGGGTTTGGATTAAAAAGAATCATAATGAATGATTCCTTGAATTGAGTATTCTCTCTGTCAAATTTTCCTATCTTAAGGATTAATATAACCTAAAACACATGGATTTATCCTCTGCTTTTTCTTTAGACGGAAAAGTTGCTCTGATCACTGGCGCGAGTAAAGGAATAGGTTTTTGCATTGCGGAAGTTTTCGCTGCAGCCGGTGCAAAAGTCGTCATCAGCAGCCGGAAGCAAGATGCACTTGACGAAATGGCTAATTACCTTAAAACCCAAGGATATGAAGCTACCGGAATTGCATGTAATGTCGGGAACATGGCCGAACTCCCACTTTTGGTCGAAAAGGCAGTCGAAAAATATGGTACCATTGATATCCTTGTAAACAATGCTGCGGTAAATCCTGTTTTTGGCCCCGTTCATGAGACAAGTTTGGAGGCATTTGATAAAATAATGAACGTCAATGTCAAAGCCCCTTTTGAGCTATCCAGACTTTGCTTTCCTTATCTAAGAAGATCCTCAGGCGCCTCGGTTATCAACATAAGCTCTATTGGAGGACTATCTCCAGAGACAGGTTTAGGAATTTACTCCGTTTCCAAAGCAGCTTTGATTTCTCTCACCAAGGTTTATGCAAAAGAATGGGGCGAGGCAAAAATCCGCGTCAATGCCATTTGCCCGGGACTGATTGAAACCAAATTTTCGGAAGCCCTCTGGACAAACGATAAAATCATGGCCTCAATTATCAAGCAACTGGCCATCAAGCGTACCGGGACCACCGAAGAGATCGGAATGATGGCTCTTTTTCTTGCTGCCTCAGCTTCATCCTATACCACAGGTGGGATCTTTACTGCTGACGGAGGATTTACTATTTAAAAATTCCACATGCAATCAACACATGTTTTCCCACATGAGGAGCTTCCCGCTCTTCTTGAAAAGTATAGACAATTCCTCAAAAATGAGCTTTTTCCGATAGACTTAGAAGTAGTAAAAGGCCCATTTCGAAGCTTCCTTCCACAACTTGAAACACTTAGATCAAAAGCCAAATCTTTAGGACTATTTGCACCTCATCTCCCGAAGGACGAGGGTGGAGTCGGTTTGAATCTGGTTCAGTTTGCACAGGTATCGGAGATTTTGGGACAAAGCCCGATCGGCCATTATGTATTCAATTGTAATGCACCCGACATCGGCAACATGGAATTGCTTCATCTTTTTGGCTCGGAATTCCAAAAAGAGACCTGGCTAAAACCGCTCCAGGAAGGTAAAATTAGAAGTTGCTTTGCCATGACTGAACCGGAACATGCAGGAAGCAATCCAGTTAATTTAAGTACCTCAGCCGTTCGGGAGGGAGAATATTATCGAATTGACGGCCACAAATGGTTCACAACTGCTGCGGATGGTGCGGCTTTTTCTATTGTAATGGCTGTCACAAATCCCCAAGCTGAGTCTCCCTACCAGCGTGCAAGTATGATCATAGTCCCTTTGGACAATCCCGGTTTCAAACTCATCCGAAATATCCCGATTATGGGCGAAGCCGGTGAAGATTACCTCTCACATGCGGAAGTCAAATTTGAAGCTTGCATGGTGCCTGTTTCAAATTTGATCGGAACAGAAGGTCAAGGATTTGCCTTGGCACAGGAGCGGCTTGGACCTGGACGAATTCATCACTGCATGCGCTGGATTGGAATCTGCGAGCGTGTTTTTGACATGATGTGTAAAA
>DATIAI010000159.1:0-4304 GCA_035458065.1 Algoriphagus sp.
GACTTTGGGCAATAAATCCATTGTAATCGCCACCTATGCACTTTGCGGATTTTCCAATTTTAGCTCAATCGCCATCCAACTGGGAGGGATTTCAATCATTGCACCCAATCAACAGGGGAATCTTAGCCGATTGGGATTCAAAGCATTGGCTGCGGCTTCTCTGGCCTGTATGATGACCGCTACTGTAGCGGGAATGCTTTTTTGAGGAAAAAAGACTTTAGAATTAAGACTCAAGTATTAAAAATTTAGAAACAAGAGTCAAGAAACGAGAGATTAAAGATTAGAGATTAGCCACCAGAATCAAGGGACTGATTCTATTAAAAAAGCCCGATTTCGAATCAGAAATCGGGCTTTTATCTTAAATCTTGTGTCTTAAGTCTATTTCTGACCTCCGTAGAGCTCCTTGCTCACTTCCTCATATTTATCACCAGCAACCCAGGTCGGCCTTTCGCTCCAATTGGCGATTTTTTGAGCGGATAGAATAAAGGATTTCCAATAGATCTTCGCATACTCCAAATCAAAGCTATCCACTTCATCTGCAGCTTTGTGGTAGTACTGCTGTATCTTATCATCAAAAGCCGTGAAACCTAGGGTAAAACTAGGAGCAGGAATTCCCTTTCTGGCGAAATTCACATTGTCAGAACGGTCATAAAGTCCCTGCTCAGGAGACGGGTCCGCCTTGGCAGTTAATCCAAAGTCAGCCACAGCTTCCTCAATCATGAAATCCGCGCTCGTTCTTCCCAGTCCAATTACGGTGATGATAGAAGTGTCATTGTATCCGGCGTTGTCGATGTTGAGGTTGTAGATGATTTGATTTAAAGGTACCAGGGGATTATTGGCGAAATATCCGCTTCCCAACAGCCCCTTTTCCTCTGCTGTCCACAGTGCAAATAGTACAGATCGCTTAGGTGGATTTTTTGCAAAAAACTTGGCAGCATTGATCACTGCGACAGTTCCCACTGCATTGTCTCTCGCACCGTTGAAGATAGAATCCCCTTCAGCATCTGGAGTACCAACACCAACGTGATCGTAGTGGGCGGAAAGCATGATGAATTCATTTTTCAATTCCGGATCAGTGCCTTCGATCCAAGCAATCACATTTTTGCCTTCAACAGCCGTATTGACTTTTCCATCCACAGCTACTTCAGCCGATTTCACCTTTTCTCCGGTCATTTGGTTTTTGACATCCTCGATCCAGATATATGGCAAATCACTTGCAGCACCTTGATCCACGCTCATTTGGGTTCGGTTGAGAAAACCAGAAATCATCTGCCAAGGAACTGATGGGATATTGAATCGCTCTATCAAAGCCACTGCGCCTGCCTCTTTTGCTCTTGCTGTTTTATCCCTTCCTTCGGAAAAAAGCTGGTTGGGACTTAGCTTATTCGGTGCACCGGCATTGGTGATTACAATTTTCCCTTTGACATCTTTTCCTGCAAAATCCTCCGGCATTCCAAATCCTAAATCGACAACCGAATAGGAACCTGAGAATGATTTCCCATCCAAGACCAGCATGTTTTTGCCTTGGGTAAATTCAGCTCCACCGATTTTTACAGATCCCGATTTAGGAGGGGTGGAGAGTCGAAATGGGATGTTTTGATAATAACCATCGGCTCCCGGGACCGGCATAGCTCCAGCTTTTTTAAGCTGATCAGCTATAAAGGTGTAGGCAAGTTTCATTTCCAGTCTGGCCGGGTCCCTGCCCATCAGCTCATCCGAAGCCAAATAAGTGAATTCGGAAATGGCATCTTTGCTATTAAAATTCTTTTCGATTTCCTGTTTTTGGGAAAAGGCCAGGGAACCAGTCATGAACACAAGGCTCAGAGTTATTGTAGATTTTTTCATTGGGTAATTATTAGCGGATGAAAAATAGCCTAAATTCTTGATTTCAGATCTCAGTCAATAAAATTCCATCAGGGTTCCACGCCAATTCCTGCATGATTGTTTGGAAATGCACAGGAATGGGGCATGCTACAGCAATTTTTTCGCCGGTGAGCGGATGTTTAATTGTCAGTTTCCAAGCGTGAAGTAAAAGATTTTTCAGATTGAACTGCTTTTCGAAAAAGATGTTTTGCTTGTTGTCACCGTGCTTTTTATCTCCAATGATGTAATGACGGATATGAGCCAAATGCCTTCTAATCTGGTGGGTTCTTCCCGTCATCAAGTCCACCTCCAAAAGACTGTATCTGCTGGTCGGATAGCGGCCGGTGGAATTAAATGGGATTTCGGATTCAGCGATGACCTTGTATCTAGTTTGGGCCTCCTGGAGTTTATTGGATCGTTCACTTGTCAATGGATGATCTATGAGACTTTCTTTTTCCGCAGGAATCCCTCTGACGATAGTTAAGTAAGACTTTTCTACCCTTCGATCCATAAATTGGGCCTTTAGCAAAGGCAGGATTTCTTCATTTTTTGCAAAAAGTAAAACGCCGCTAGTCGCCCGATCAAGCCGATGAACAGGAGAAACCCAAGAACCGATCTGGTCCCGCAGTTGGATCAAGGCATTTTCTTCTTCACCAAATGCCTGTCTTGTCCGATGAACCAGGAGGCCAGCGGGTTTGTCGATAATGACTAGGTGTTCGTCTTCAAAAAGGATGTCAAGCATGGGGGATTTTTAACCACTGAGTGAGCAGAGAGAAAAGGAGAGGACACTAAGATGTATTAAAGCAACTAAGGTCTCAAACAACAAAAGCTTGAGCTTTTCTCTGCGACCTCAAAAGGGCCAATATCAGTTTTTAGGATTGAAATTCATTTTAGGGTTTGACCAAGAAACTCCCAATTTCTCAGCGCTCACTGTGGTGATTTAGAATATGGTCCCGGAGCCGATGCACTCATCCTCCTTGTACCATGCTACAAACTGTCCTGAGGCGATTCCTTTTTGGGCATTTTCGAAGATGACAAAAAGCCCAGTTTCCTTCATGACCAATGTCGCTTTGGACAAGGGTTGACGGTAGCGGATTCTCGCCACATACTCAGCGGATTCTCCTGGTTTCAAAGCCAGGTCTTCCCGGATCCAGTGGATTTCATCCTTTTTCACGAAAAGCCCAAAGCGGTTAAGTCCCGGATGATCCTCGCCCAAACCGGTATAAATCACGTTTTCCTGTGTATCGGTTGCAATCACAAACAGGGGTTTTCCCGTGCCGCCGACCTGAAGGCCCTTTCGCTGACCGACAGTGAAATAATGTGCGCCATTATGTTCTCCAAGCACTTTTCCCTGATCCGGAGTGAAATGGATCGGCAATGAAATCGCCTCTAATATCTCCTCATCCCAATCTTCCGGAGCAATTCCGGCTGGGATTCGGAGCTTCTCAAACACCTCTAAATTTTCAGGAATCTGGATGATTTTGCCTTTTTTGGGCTTGAGTTGCTGCTGCAGGAATTCCGGCAGACGTACTTTTCCAATGAAACATAATCCCTGAGAATCCTTCTTATCGGCTGTAATCAGATCTGCTTCTTTTGCAATTCTTCTGACTTCAGGTTTTTGCAAATGCCCGATGGGGAAAAGTGCTTTTGACAACTGATCTTGAGAAAGCTGACAAAGGAAATAGCTCTGATCCTTATTCGGATCGGCACCGGCAATAAGTTGGTAAACAGGTTTGCCATCCACTTCGATTTCTCGCTTTTGGCAATAGTGACCTGTAGCCACAAAGTCAGCTTTGAGCTTTTGCGCAGCTTTTAAGAAAATATCGAATTTGATTTCCCGGTTGCAAAGAATATCAGGGTTGGGAGTGCGTCCGGACTTGTATTCCGAAAACATGTAATCCACGATTCGCTCACGGTATTCTTCGCTGAGGTCAATGGCTTGAAAGGGGATTCCAAGCTTTTCTGCCACCATCATCGCGTCTGTCGAGTCTTCCATCCACGGACATTCATTGGAAATTGTGACGGATTCATCGTGCCAGTTTTTCATGAACATTCCGATGACTTCATAGCCCTGCTCGATCAGCAAATGGGCGGCGACGCTGCTGTCAACCCCTCCGGAGAGACCAACGACTACTCTTTGTTTTGTTTGCATAAGTAATAATTAATGGATTCAAGGTCCATTAGGTTACGGGATGGAAACGTTGATTTCGATTGGATAAGTTCGCGAAGGTAAATTAAAAGAGTTGTAAGGTTGCAATGTGGCAAAGTTGTAAAGTTGAGTCCTAACTTTACCACCTAGACACTTTCAAAATTTACAATCTAATGTCCATTGAAAACAGAATAGCCAACGGTGATTTTTTACCAGAACTCCAATTCCAAACTGCCCGAAGCAGTGGTCCTGGAGGGCAAAATGTGAACAAAGTAGAAACCAAGGTTCAGCT
>DATIAI010000160.1:0-2745 GCA_035458065.1 Algoriphagus sp.
GGTGTTTAGATCAAAATAAACCAGGATTTTCATCTTCACATCTTCTGAAATGCCAACCGTAAATCTGGTTTGAAGACGCTCAACTTGAATTTAAAGGATTGAAGTGATCTCCTTTATCCATTGCCCTATGACTTCAGGGTTGGCCCTGTCTGCTTTTTCGAAAAAAAAGTGGTGTTTGACCGTCATGCCAGAATAGGTGTAAATACCTTGATCTGAGGTAAGCGACAGTGCTTTATCCATCCCTGAATCTTGATATTCTTTACCTGATTTTCCTTGCGTATTGATGATAATTGCTTGTTTGCCTGCAAGTAATCCCTGCTGAATACCCTGGTCATATTGATAGGCAAAGCCATAACTGAAAACTCTTTCAATGTAGCCTTTTAGAATGGCGGGTAATCCCGTCCACCAAATCGGATGTATTAGTATTAGAATTTCGGCCCAAAGGATGTATTCCTGCTCTGTACTTACATCTTCTCCTACTTTTCCCATTCGTTGTCCTTCAATTTCTTTGGATGAAAGAATAGGATTGAAATCGAGTTGGTATAGGTTTCGGACAATTACTTCATGCTGATTATCGCTCAGGTGTTTGCAAACCGCTTCCTTTAGATGTCCGTTCAAGCTTTGTGCAAAAGGGTGAGCAAAAATTATTAAATATTTCATCTTCTTGTATTTAATTCTGATTGGTCAAAAGTAGAGCAAGCCAATCAGCTAAAATTGTAAGAAAACGAAATCCGGCTTAATCCGGCTTTGCAACACAAATATTTTGGCCGTTTTTTAAATATCTACTGGGGCTGATATTGAGGTAATGCTTAAAGTCACGGATGAAATGGCTTTGGTCATAATAACCACATTCGCTTAGTATTTCAAACCAATCGATTTGAGATGTGCTTGCAATCTTGTTTTGAATAAGTTCTATAGCTTTTAAAAATCTTTGATATCGGTTGAATTCTTTATAAGTATAGCCCAAAAGTTTCTTGTGATGGATTTGTATGTTTCTTTTAGTTTGGTTAAGTTGATTTGCTAAAGATTCAATTGAATTCTCCTTTTCATCTAAGTTAGCTAGTTTTTCAGCAACTTTATTTCTGTCTATTAAATGGGGTTTGCAAAATTCAAGTATGCAATGGGATCGTTCATTTATATTGTTAAGTTGATTAAGTGATTTCCATAAAGGTTCAAAACAATCTTTAAACATTAAATCATTTGAATTTCTCGGTAAACGCGCAATGCCATAGGCTTTACCGAACAATCGGTAAAATGCATCCTTTCTGAAATTTACAACCAGTACTTGAGAATGAATAGGCAGAGAATACTCAAATGCTTGTTTAACAGGTCCCAATAGGATAAATTTTTCAATAGATATCTTTGCGCTATTATTCAATTTAATTATTGCTTTTTCCCCAAAGTTGAAGACTAGAATGGTTTGATATGAGGGGAGTAATGTTTGAGTAACAATTTCAGAAGAGTTGTTTTCAGCATAATAAAAATGCGAAAAATAATCTTTGTATTCAGGAGGGATTCCTATTTTTTGGGTATTGTATTTTTCCTTGGATTCATTCATTTTCTTAGTATAGTTGATTTGGCGGCTAATTTGTGATATAGAAGTTTAAATAACCTCATCTGATTCTAGCACAAAATTGATGGAAGTAATACCATTCAATTACTTCCATCAATTCTAAATTATTCAATATCCTATCAATGATTATTGCTTGGATTTAGGAAAATTCCTTTTCCAAGAACCTGACTAACTCAGCATTGAATTTTTCAAGCTCTTCAAGAAATAAACCATGCCCGCTGTTTTCAAATCTTACGATGTAAGAGTTTTTTATTCCCTTTTGCATTTGTTCGGCTAGGGCAAACTCGCAAATTTTATCTTTTACCCCATGGAAAATTGCTGTAGGAATTTCTATTTCACTTAGTTTTGAACGTAGGTCGCTATCTCTTAAGGCAATTAAGCTTTGTGTGGTGGCATAGGCAGACGCCTCTAAGTTTATTGAGCCTAGCCAGTTAGCCAAGCCATTGGGGATTGCAGTTTCATTGGCCCCAAATATTTTTCCAAAGTTTTCTAACAATTGTGGCCGGTTAGTCCTACTTAATTGAATCAGTCCATCTACCTCATCTTTAGAAAAACCGAAGGGATAATCAGCACGCTTGGTCCAGACAGGGGCAGCAGCACCAAATAATGCCAATTTGTTGACATGTGCAGCATCATATTTTGAAATGTAATGGATGGCAATGGCCCCTCCCATGGAAAATCCTCCTAAAGTCGCATCCTGGATTTCAAGTTTGTCCAATACCACTTTAATATCATCGGCATATACATCATAGTCATACTTTCCGTAAGGCTTGTCTGACTTTCCGAATCCTCTCAAAGTAATACCTATTACCCTAAATCCTTTTTCAACCAAATCCTGATATTGGTATTCATACATGGCATCACTCAGTGGCCATCCATGAATCAATACGACCGGTTTACCCTCCCCAATATCAGTAACATGTAGTTTTACGTTCTTTTCTACTTCCACGTATTCTTGTCTTCCAAATGAGGCAGACACTCTGGTTGTTTGTGCATTCATAGTGTTTGATGAAATTAGTACTGAGAAAATGAAAGCCATTATGGCTTTTATTCCTCTGATTGAATTGTTTCCTCTGGTTTGATCACCCGTTTTTGTTTTAATCTTTTTCATTGGTTTGTCATTATTGATTCCACAATGCAAAGGTGAAGGTCAAATTTGGGACGAACCTGTG
>DATIAI010000161.1:0-9315 GCA_035458065.1 Algoriphagus sp.
GGATTAGTTGGGGAATACACACAAATCATATTGAATTTAAAGATTGATATGTTCCATGGTAAAGTGCTGATTTTAAATTTCGTAAGGTCGATTTTGTCTAGACTTAACATGGTGACCCTAAAAAAATTAGGCTAGACTAAAAATGTGATTTTCTTCAGATTTTTGTTATTTCCATTCAAGTAGTACAGAAATAAAATGAAGCCCTTTATCAAATCATGTTTTCACTTTTCCTCCGTTTGTTCGAATATTGCCTAACAGAATAAATCTGTGGTCAGACGAAATTTTCACTTAATGACAGAATTTCCATGAGAAGTATTTTGGTTCTGGATGACGATAAGATCCAACATTTACTTCTGCGAAAGAGAGTGAATTTGATTACATCTAATGTTGATCTAAAATCCTTCGACAAGGCTATTGACGCTTTGAATTTCATAAATGAAAATCCGGTCGACATGATATTGACAGATTTGAATCTAGGGATCATGGACGGCTGGGAATTTGTAGAGGAATTGGAAAAGGTCAGCTTTGGTGGAAAGTTATATTTGCTTACAGGATCGGTGTTGCCTGAGGATCGGAAGCGTGCTGAAAGTGACCCACGGATTTCAGGTTTTTTTGAAAAACCAATTTCGGAATTCGACCTTATCCAAATCCTGGAGGCTTAGGCGCCTGAGAAGGGGCCTTTAGATTATTTTACTTATTTTCGGACTTCGGATAAATTTTATGGCTGAAAAAGCAGATGACCGAAAGCCCCTGCTTTCGAAAAAAATAGACAAGTTTTTTACCGGACTGGCTGATGCCTGGAGCTTTTTCAGGAGGTTCTTTCAAGAGGTTTTTTTTCCTCCCTATGAGTTTAAGGAAGTAATCCACCAGTGCTATCGAATCGGTGTTGAATCCCTTCCTTTGATTTCACTCACGGGTTTCATTGTGGGGATTGTATTTACCAATCAATCCCGTCCTTCTCTGAGTGAGTTTGGAGCAGCGTCCTGGTTGCCATCCCTGATTTCCATTGCGGTAGTCCGGGCTATGGGACCTTTGGTCACGGCATTGATTGCAGCAGGCAAAGTTGGATCGAGCATCGGTGCAGAGATCGGTTCGATGAAGGTGACTGAGCAGATCGATGCCATGGAGGTATCCGCAACCAATCCTTTCAAATTTCTGGTGGTGACTCGGGTTTTGGCGACTACTTTGATGATCCCATTGCTTGTAATGTACACGGACTTTGTGGCTTTGATGGGTTCCTTTTTGAGCGTCAACAAAAACGAAATGGTGAGTATGTCCACTTTCTTTGTGCAGGTTTTTGAAGCGATCACTTTTCTGGATGTTACTTCATCGATTTTCAAATCGATTTTATTTGGATTTACGATTGGCATTGTAGGCTGCTACAAAGGGTATAATTCTACCAAAGGAACCGAGGGTGTAGGCCGGGCTGCCAATGCAGCAGTTGTAATGGCAATGTTCCTGATCTTCATCGAGGAGTTGCTGGTGCTACAAATTGTCAATGCAATCAGAGGGATGTAAGCTATGGATCAACGGGAAAAAGTAGTAGAGATTCGTGGACTGAGGAAATCCTTTGGAGATCTGGATGTCCTGAAAGGTGTCGATTTGGACCTTTTTCGGGAAGAAAATTTGGTCGTATTGGGAAAATCCGGTTCAGGAAAATCCGTATTGATCAAAATCATGGTGGGTTTGCTTCGGCAAGACTCTGGCAGTCTTAAGGTATTTGGTCAGGAAGTGGTGAAATTGAGGAAAAAGGAACTCAACGAACTTCGATTGAAAATCGGATTTTCATTTCAAAGCTCCGCCTTATATGACAGTATGACCGTGCGTGAAAACATGGAATTTCCCCTGGTGAGGAATGAGAAAAACCTGACGAGAAAGGAAATCAACACCCGAATCGAAGAATTATTGGATAGTGTTGGGTTACCACAAACTATTAATCAGATGCCTTCGGAATTGTCCGGTGGACAAAAGAAGCGGATCGGGGTGGCAAGAACTTTGATTCTTAATCCGGAAATCATGCTTTATGACGAACCCACAGCGGGCTTGGATCCGATCACCTGCGGGGATATCAACAACCTGATTTTGGAAGTGAGAGATCGGTACAAGACCTCTTCCATTGTCATTACTCACGATCTGGCCTGTGCCAAGCAGACCGGTGATAGGATGGCCGTTTTGCTCGACGGTCAGTTTAACGCAATTGGGACTTTTGACGAGGTCTTTCCAAATGCAACAGATGAGCGTATCAAATCATTTTACGATTATAATTTTATTAACTCATGAGAGGTGAAAATAAAAGATCCGTCATAGTAGGCATTTTTGTCTTTATCGGAATCGCTATCCTTGTTGCAGGTGTTTTGACACTTGGCGGCCAACAGAAGAAATTTGTCAAGGCCATTCAACTCAAAGCCGTGTTTGACGACATCGGAGGTCTACAGACTGGAAATAATATCTGGTTTTCCGGTGTTAAAATCGGAACTGTGAAAAAGATCAACTTCTACGGCGACTCGCAGGTGGAAGTGGAAATGAATGTCGAGGAGGCTGTGGTCAGCTATATCCGAAAAGATTCTAAAGCCACCATCAGTTCGGACGGTCTGATCGGAAATAAAATCATCGTCATCTACGGGGGAAGCACGGAAGTTCCGGCCGTTGAGGATGGAGACAGATTGGAAGCGGTCATGCCTTTGGATACCGACGAAATGATGGAGACCCTACAGGTGAACAATGAGAACCTGGTAGAGATCACTGCCAACCTCAAGGTGCTTACGGGCAAGATTGCTGAAGGTAAAGGAATCGTTGGCGCGGTGATGACCGATTCGACATTGGCAGAGAATTTCAAAGCTATTCTAGTTAATCTTGACCGAGCTTCCGTGAATTCCAACCGGACGATCAATGACCTGAACACATTTACCGCCAAACTGAATCAAAAAGGATATTTGTTCAATGACTTGGTGACCGACACTACTATTGTGACAGACCTGAAGTCCAGCATGGAAAGCTTAAACTCCACAGCTGCAAATGCAGCAGAATTGACCAACGAACTCAAGGCACTTACTGAAAAGCTGAATTCCACAGAAAATTCAATGGGAATGCTGCTCAACGATTCAGCATTTGCGGAATCTCTGAGAAGTACTTTGGTAAATACAGATTCCGCTACATACAACCTGAATAAAGGAATGGAAGCGCTGGAATACACCTGGCCGTTCAACAAAGGTTTCAAGCGAAAAGCAAAAGCAGAGGCGAAAGAAGCGGATAATTGAAGCCAAACAAAAAATAATAGAATCAAAAAAGCCGGTCAGTTCTGATCGGCTTTTTGATTTTTGTGCCCATTGGCAATTTTTTCTGCCGCTTCTTCCTCCTCTTCATTTGTCGCTGTTTCTGTGTCGGTGGTTTTTTCCTTGGTCAACATGGCCATGAGTTCAATGGGGAAATGATCTGATCCGATTCCGGGTAAAACATGGACGCGGGAAAGGCCAAAATGCTTGCTGAGAAACACATGGTCCAATGGCCAACGGAAGAAGGGAAGGTGTGCATGAAAGGTGCTGTAAAATCCTCTTCCTCTCCTGGGATCCGCCATCTCGGAGGTTTTTAGAAAAAGTGAGGTCGTATGACTCCAAGCGACATCATTGAGGTCTCCGATCACCAAAGAAGGCAAGGGATTAGTTTTTGATTTTTTTCCGACAATCAAAATTTCCGCATCTCGGTCTGTGCTACTCAAGTTTTCTCCCGGAACAGGAGGAGTGGGATGAATTGCGTAAACAGTGATGGTTTTACCGTTTCTTAATTTCAGGTCTATTTCCAATGAAGGGATTTCTTCATCAATGAGAAAATGGATTTCCTGCCGGAGGATTGGAAATTTAGAGTAAAGAATCAATCCGTAAGTATTTTCCATTGGAACCAAAATTCGGTGTGGAAAGGAATTCTTAAGCGGTTCAAGAGCATCCGCCCAAGCTTGGTTTGTTTCTACAAAAAAGACTAAGTCAGGTTTGATTTTTTGAACGAGATGGAGCAGTTTTTCATACTTCCGATTGAATTGGTAGACATTGCCGACAATGAGGTGGATTCCATTTTCGGGATTATAAGGAACCCTTTCGATCATCTTTTTCCCAAATATGGAATAAGGTTTAACCAAATATCCGAGGTAGGCCAAGCTAACCAAAATTGCACCTGTCCAGATCCAAAATCCATCTTCCTCCCGACCCAAAATGATCCAAAAAACCAGCAGAACTGTTATTACCACCAGTTTTTGAAATCGGGGATAATCAAATATTCTGATCCACCAATGGTCAAGCCTGATCAATGGAATCCAGGTAAAAACAAAAAATAGAGAAATGAAGATTTTAAGAACAAGAAGTTCCACGAAGGTTGGATTTGGTCAAGTGAGTAAAGAAATGGGATTTGAAGTGAAAACCAATAAAAGTTTGACGGTTCTTTTTCGAAGGTGGAAATTACATTTTAGAAAACTAAAAGGATCCTCCTAGAAAATCGAAAAAGAGTTCAAATAGTGTACTCGACCCTTAACTGGGAATTTTATAAAATGAGGCTGTTTCAGGACAATTTGAAGCGAATCGGTATATAAATCCATGCTTCAATGGGTTGACCTTCCAGATTCAAGGCTGGCTTAAAAGGACCTTTGAAAAGCTTGATTACCCGAACAGCCTCTTTACCCAAATCCCGATGAACTTGAACTTCGTTGGCCAATTCCACTTCTCTGACCTCTCCAAGCTCAGAAACTAAAACTCCTACCATTACTGTCCCTTCGGCTTTTACATTTCGGGCGGTTTGGGGATACTTTAGATTTTTCGCTAAGAATTGGTTCAATTCATCACGATCGGTGCTCGGCTTGAAATCATCATGGTCTGTGGTGTAGGCAGATTCCGGATTGTTCCTCCAGATTTCATAGGTATTATCGCCACGGTAAAGGACCTGTGCTTTTTTCTGCCCCTTGTCAAAGTATTCCGTCAAGTACTTTGAGTTGTCCAAGTTCAGCAAATTCGTACTGATGTGATTGCCTGCAGAATCAAAGTTTTCTGTCAGTTCCTCATTAAAATTATCCTCCGCGTTCAATCCGATTTTGGTCTGACTCACCTTCCGGTTTTTCTGGTCAAAAATGTAAACGACCGTTTCCTCAGTTTCGGATTTGTTTTGAAGACGGGTGTAAATCGCTGGCTCTGTGTCCAGGTCAGCTATTTCAAAAAAATGCCGGTTTAGCGGAATTCTATTTTGAGCGGAAATCTGCTGAGAAATCAAAAACAGTAAAACTGGAAAAATGAATTTTTTGACCGAAAACATAGGGTTTTAATTTTAGGGTTTATTTAAAAACAACAGTGTTGATAACAGAAGGTCCCCCCAAATGGAGGTGAAAGTTGCGCCATTTTCCCACCGGATTCCCAAATGGATCAAGGGCAGGAGCGAAATTGTGGTCCCATTCTCTCACAGCCTCCAAAAACAAATTAGCAAATATCTCATCTGTGTCCAGAGGATTTGCCCATTCTACGCTGGTAGCTTTTCCATTTTCATTTACATAGACTGCTACATATATGGTTTGGTGCTCTTTTGGGAAGTGAGTTCTGCTGGATATTATTTTTTTGTTTAAGAATTGATTCCAGTCCTTTTGTGGAGTTCGGGGATTTGGCTCAAAATCATTAAGGACAACCTCTCGGGGTTCCTGTTCCCCGGATCGCATGATCTGATATTTATTGTTTCCTTCATGTAGCACTTGGCCGACCTGCTGTCCGTCAAAAAAATACGTAGTCAGATATTTTGAATTGGCCTGATTTATCGTGCTTTTCCACTCCAGATTTCCATAGGCATCATATTGTTCAATGATTTTTTCTTTGAAATCATCCTTTGGCGGGAAAGTCCTGATGATCCGATTCACCTTATTGGTTAAGGTGAAAATCCGCTCCAGTTTCACCGAGTCTTTGGAATAAGAGACGAGTTTATTAAAAACATGATTGATCGAATCTTCCGGATCGATTTCAAAATAATGCTTGTTCAGGGGAATTGGAGCAGGATTTTGTGCAAACGACAGGCTCGGGAAAAAGCCGATTAAGAAAAATATAATAGGTAAAATACTGCGCATTGCTGAACTCTTTCTTTAATTAAACTTCTTTAAACTAAAACCTGAAGGGTGGTTTTCCAAGGAAATTCTTTAAAACATCAATCAATTAGTTGTTGGTGGTTGAATTGACCGGCCTTTTGGATTAGGATGGATTTTTTTTGGATGCTAAAATGGATGAAACGACTTTGATTATTTGGTTCATCTTACTCAGGCATCTTGGTCCCTTCTGTCTCCGATCTCCGGTCCTCCAATGCAGCAGGAAAACTAAATTCCTGTAAAGGCAAGATTGCGGATAATCGAAATTCTTTTCCTTCATTCACTTCAGAATACTCTTATTTTTGTTCTTTTCCTCATTCTACCTATTACCATACATGAACGCAATCAATCCAACCACCACCCCTGCATGGACCAGACTTTTGGAACTGGTCGAAAAGCATAAAGACCATACCATCGCCTCTCATTTTCAATATCCCGGACGCTTTGAAGAATTCAGCATTCACTTCGAGGATCTTCTGGTAGATTTTTCCAAAAACCGTATTTCCGACGGAATCCTTTCTGCCCTGATGGACTTGGCTAGAGAGACCAATATCCGTGAAGCCATCGAAGATATGTTTACCGGCGTGGCAATCAATCAGACTGAAAACAGAGCGGTCCTTCATACGGCTTTGAGAAATCGAAAAGGTCATCCGGTCTATGTGGATGGCAAAGACGTGATGCCGGATGTGAATGCGGTTTTGGCACAAATGAAAAACTTTGCCGATCAAATCTATGGAGGTAGATGGCTCGGATATACCGGCAAACCCATCAAATCACTAGTCAACATCGGAATCGGTGGTTCGGATCTTGGTCCGGTCATGGTGACTGAGGCACTGAAAGCTTTCCAAAACCCAAAGTTGGATATCTATTTTGTTTCCAATGTCGACGGAACGCATATCGCGGAGACTTTGAAAAAAGTGGATCCCGAGACCACACTATTCTTTGTCGCTTCCAAGACCTTCACCACACAGGAAACCATGACCAACGCGCATACGGCGAGATCCTGGTTTTTGGGTAAAGCAAAAGACGAAGCAGCGATTGCCAAGCATTTCGTGGCCCTTTCCACCAATGCCAAGTCTGTGGAAGCTTTCGGAATTGATACGGCAAACATGTTTGCATTCTGGGATTGGGTAGGAGGAAGGTATTCTCTCTGGTCTGCCATCGGTTTGCCAATCGCCTGTGTGATTGGGTTCGAGAATTTTGAAAAGTTGCTTTCCGGCGCCAATTCCATGGATGAGCATTTCCGCCATTCTGCTTTCGAGCGAAATATCCCGATGGTTTTGGCCATGATCGGGATCTGGAACACTAATTTTCTGGGAGCAACTTCGGAAGCGATCTTGCCATACGATCAGTATATGCATCGCTTTGCCGCCTACTTCCAGCAGGGAAATATGGAAAGCAATGGAAAGTATGTAGACCGGAATGGAAATAAGGTCAACTATAGTACCGGACCGATCATCTGGGGTGAACCCGGAACCAACGGGCAGCATGCCTTTTACCAATTGATTCATCAGGGCACACATTTGATTCCCTGTGATTTTATCGCTCCGGCGATTTCTCAAAACCCGATCGGTGATCATCACCAGAAATTGCTTTCGAATTTCTTTGCACAGACAGAAGCCCTGATGAAAGGAAAATCCCTGGAAGACGTGAAAGCCGAAATGAAAAAAGCCGGAAAATCAGATGAGGAAATTGAAAAAATTGCTCCACATCGAGTTTTTGAAGGGAACCGGCCCACAAACTCAATTTTGGTGAAGCAAATCAATCCTTATACTTTGGGCCAATTGATTGCCATGTATGAACACAAAATCTTCGTTCAGGGTGTGATTTGGAACATCTTCAGCTTTGATCAGTGGGGGGTGGAATTGGGCAAAGTCCTTGCAAACGGGATCCTTCCTGAGCTAGCCGGTGATGAAGAAGTCACCTCACACGACAGCTCCACCAACGGATTGATCAATACTTACAAACAAATGAGAAAAGGCTAAGGCGTAAAGATTCCGCCCAAGTCCAATTCAAACATTTTCGGGGGAACAGTCAGACCACTAAGGTTGATTTGTTCCCCCGCTATTTTTAGCTCAAAATTGGGATCGAGAGCAATTCCCTCTGTTTGACTTAAAATAGCAGGACTCCCAAGGAAAAACTGATTTCCCAGACCTGAGAATATCGAACCCGATACCGCTCCAAAAGTCCAAAGAAATGCCCTTGAGCTTGTTCCTTTGTTTTCATAGCCAAGCAAGACAATATTTTTGCCATCAGTACTGATATCAGCTCCCGTGATCAAGCCTTTCGCATCAAAACTTCCCTGCAAATTGGCAAAGTGCTTTCCGGGATTTGAAGAAAGTGTGTAATGTTTTGACCGTCCGTCTCCGAGGTTTTTTGAGAAAAGGTGGAGTTGGTTTTCGGCAAATACCATTGCCTCGCAATCGAAGTTATGATTGGGATTGGTACCTGAGAAATCGCTTTGGTCAGGGTAGCTGAATTCTATGATTTCAGCCGAAACTTCAGTTTGATTCAAAAGTGAAGTGGCAGGAATCCTCAAAACCCTCAGGTTGCTGCGATTGCCAAGGTTGTTTCCAAAATCTCCTACATACAGATGCGTAGCGCTAGCTGCCAAATCTTCCCAATCCAGATTAGGAGCATTGGTGACTTTGACTGTCCGAAGCAAGGCTCCGGATTGAGGATTGAGTTCATAGATTTCGGCCTGATTACCACCGTCATTGATCGAAAAAAGCCGTCCCTGAATCCATTGAAGCCCCGAAGTTTCTTTTTGGGAGATTGGTAATTCGGTCAGGTTGTAGGGAAAAAGCGTCTCCGGGTAGCCATTTTCTCCAAGATTCACCTGATAGGAAAAAAGCTCAAAGTCCACGGGTTGAAATTGATCCTGAGCTTGTGCAGGATCAGTTTTGACTTGGAACTGACGATGGGAAAAATCTTCTGATTGAATACCGATCCTGAAAGACTTCCCATTGCTGAGTGCCAATTCGGTTTTTAACAGTAAATCGCCTTTGACATAGGTGTAATAAAAATCTGGACTTTTGGCCAATGTTCCAGTCAAAGGTTCAAGGATTTTAGGGGCATTGGAAAGGTTGGTTTTGGAAAAGGTAAACAGCCCAAATTCAGAATTTCCAGTGAGGAAAAGTGATTCTGAGGCATTGGCAACTTCAATCTGTCCTGCAACTGTCAATGGCAGAGTGAATGAGACATTTTCTCCGATGGAG
>DATIAI010000162.1:0-2703 GCA_035458065.1 Algoriphagus sp.
ATTCTTGCGGGATTGATCGAAGAAAAATTCGGAATACGTCCGGAACTCCCGGAAATCGGAGATGTGATTGAAATTTAGTACAAGTAAAATACCATTGACACTATTCAATTAAGTACTATGAGAAGTTTAACACTTAGGGTAGCTGCAACTTTAACTATACTCCTACTTGCAACTACTTTGAATTTCGCCCAGGTAGGTTGGCCTAAAGATATTTTTGCCAAAAACGGCGCTAAAATCACGGTATATCAGCCACAGCCTGAATCTATGACCGGGAACCAGATAGTGGGAAGATCAGCTTTTTCAGTTGAGGAAACACCGGGAAGTGAACTGATTTTCGGGGTATTTTGGTATACTTCCACTATGCTTACAGATCGGGATACCCATATTTTGACCTTGGAAAGCATAAAAATTACCGATGTCAAACTACCTGGGGTTGAGGATGAGACAAAGATCACCAAATTAAAAGGCTTGTTGGAAACTGAAATTCCGCTATGGGGTCTGGAATCCACCCTGGAAGAAATCAAGGCAACCATTGAATTGGACCAGATCGATACCAGCGAAGGACTTAACAATGAAGCTCCTAAGATTTTCTATGCCGAAGAGCCGACTTTGTTATTGCTTTTTGACGGTGAACCTAAGATCGAGCAGGACAAAGACCTGAAAATGGATCGGGTGATCAATACTGCTTTTCTGATCCTTAGGGCAACAGAGGACAAAAAGTATTACCTGTATGCCGGACAGGGCTGGTATTCCTCTACTTCGGTCGGTGAAGGCTACGCTCTCACTTCCAGCCTACCAAAATCCATCAAAACTGTCGATCAGGAAATCAAAAAACAGCAAACAGAAAAGCCGAATACAAAGGCAAAAGCTCCCAAAAAGGTTATTTCAAGCACTACACCAGCCGAAATTATCCAATCCGACGGCAAAGCTGATTTTAAAAATATCGAAGGAACCGGATTGCTATACATGTCCAACTCAGACAATAATATATTCAGATACATCGAAGACCAAAAATACTATTTGCTGCTTTCCGGCAGATGGTATGCCTCCGGTAAACTTGAGGGACCTTGGGATTACATTGCCGCAGAAAAGCTTCCTACTGAATTTTCTAAAATTCCGGAGGATTCAGAAAAAGGCATTGTGCTTGCCAGCGTACCTGGAACTCAGGCCAGTTTGGATGCGATTCACGATGCCCAGGTTCCTCAGACAGCTAAGGTTGATCGAGCAAAAGCAACTTTGGAAGTCACTTATGATGGAGAACCCAAATTTGAACCTATCGAAGGCACATCACTTGATCTTGCTATGAATACCAAAACTACCGTACTCAAATCCGGTAATAAATTTTACGCGGTCGACAATGGGATTTGGTTTGTAGCCTCAAATGCCAAAGGTCCCTGGAAGGCCAGTGACGAACGGCCAAAAGATGTCGAGGATATTCCAGCTACTTCACCTGCCTATAATGTGAAATATGTGTACGTCTATGAATCCACTCCGGAAGTGATCTATGTGGGTTACACTCCGGGGTATATGGGAAGCTATGTCTATGGCCCAACGGTGGTATATGGCACCGGATATTATTACAATCCATGGTATGGCCCCTATTATTATCCCCGTCCCGTGACTTATGGATTCAGTATGCATTACAATCCTTGGACAGGATGGAGTATGGGATTTAGTATGAGTTATGGCTTTTTCACTTTTGGCATTTATGGTGGTGGTGGATATTGGGGACCGGGTGCTTACAGACCGCCATACTATGGAGGAGGATATGGGAACAATGTGTTTATAAATAACGGAGACATCAATATCGACCGTTCAAACAATATCTACAACAATAGAGATCATGTATCCACCCGTGATGTGCAAAGAGGAGACCGAAGAGGGAATACCGCTTCGACAAGACCATCCACCGGTCAAAGACCAAGCACACAGCCCGGTGTCTCCACCAACGACCGAAACCGACCTTCAAGTGCGAGAACTCCCTCTGCTTCCCAACAACCTGCAAACCGGGGAGCAATGGCTGGGGCCGGCACCCGGGATGTCTATGCTGACAAAAGTGGAAATGTCTACAACAGAGACAGCAACGGTAACTGGAGCCAGCGCCAGGGAAATCAATGGCAGGGTACCCAGCAACCTTCTCAGATGAATAGAGATTATCAAAACAGACAGCGAAGCGCTACTCAAAACCAAAGCTTCCAGCAGTCCAACCGAGGAGGGAATATGGGAGGCGCTTATCGGGGCGGCGGTGGTCGCGCAGGTGGTGGAAGAATGAGATAAAATCAAAAGCCCGAAACAATCAGTTTGCTTCGGGCTTCATTTTAATCTATAAACTGATGTTTCATTGACTGACTACTGCGACTGAATACTGGATACCTTCACAGCATGTCTACATCTTACTACTAACTACTCACCGCTTACCCATCTTTCCAACCTCGCCCAATCACCTTAAAAGCCAACTGATCACTGCTCACTCACCTTCCTCGGTTCTCTCGTACCTTCAAATAGCTCGTATTTCAACAGACGACAATCAATTGTCCCGTTCCAAAATTCAATTCTCCGGCTGGCTTTCAAACCAACTTTTTTTGCCTGGTCCAGGTTTCCTGTAAAAATATAACCGCGATAGCCTGCACACTTTTGCTTCATAAAGTCCCCCATGCGCTTGTAGGTGATTTCCAGTTCATCATTTTCACCCAATCGCTCTCC
>DATIAI010000163.1:0-15287 GCA_035458065.1 Algoriphagus sp.
CAGTGGGACCTCAGGAGCCAGTTGGGTTCTATCGTGGATTGAAATCATCTGTGCTTTGGGCCTATTTCAGTTCCGAGGAAATCGGAAAAAATGTATTAAGCTATGACCCGGTTCCAGGAGAATTCAAAGGTTGCATTCCGCTTTCGGAGGTCGGGAATACTTGGAGTTTGTAAAATCGATCATATAAAAAGCTCTCCTGCCAGTTCATGGAAGGAGAGTTTTTTTAGGGAATGATGGGGAAAAAAGAGTAAGTTTTCTCAGTTTTTTTGGAAGAATCATTCTCAGTATTTATGGAATAGTTGCTTGACTGGAAAGAAGTATTTTTAGGGAAAGTGTAGAAAAAATTCTACAAATGTTGTTGTGAAATTTCCACAATATCCGAGTCCAGAGGCTCTCAGGGCCGTTTTAACTGTGGCACGGAATTGTCGACTTTTTAGTGGAATCTGGAAGAGAAAAGTATGGAAAAGGCGTTGATAATTGATGATGAGGTGGATTTGTGTATGCTGCTTTCTTTGCAACTGAACTCCCTGGGAATAAATAATGAATATGTGAATACGATCGAGGATGCAAAAAAGAAATTCAAGAATAATCAATACAGCATCATTTTCCTTGATTTAAATCTCAAAGACGGAAGTGGCTTTGAGATGCTGGATTATTTAAGCAAGTTTCCAAAACTTCATAAAGTAATTGTCATCAGTGCGTATGATAATGAGCGGACCAAAGTTTTGGAATGTGGTGCAGATTTTTTTCTCCCAAAACCATTCACCAAGAAAAAAATAGCACAAATCATCGACTCAGTTTAATTTTAAATACAAACTCTTGACCCCATGAGCAACCGAATTTTAGTGATTGACGATGATCAGGACCTTTGCCGGGTTCTGTCCAATTTTCTGAAAAAATCTAGTTACGAAGTCGACGTTGCCTATAAGGCTGAGGAGGGACTTAAGCTCCTCCGATCCTCCTCTTATGATTTGGTACTTTGTGACTACAAGCTCCCCGACATGACCGGAGTGGAGGTATTGCAGAAGATCAAGGTCTTCAGCTCTGAGGTGGCGGTAATTATGATCACTGGCTACAGTGATGTCCGTACTGCAGTAGAGACTTTCAGGTATGGGGCAAATGATTATGTGACCAAGCCACTTTACCCTGATGAATTGCTTGTCACGGTGAGGGAGACGATCCAAAAAAATCAGGAAAGAAATCAAATCAGAACCGGTAAGCCAGCTCCAAAACCAAAAGCTGACGAAAAAGCTCCTGAAATTCATCCGAAGTACCTTTTTGGTACAAGTCAAGCATCCAAGGCTGTCCAACAATATGTGGATCTGATCGGCCCAACGGACATGTCTGTGCTGATCATAGGTGAGACTGGTACTGGAAAGGAATTTGTCTCCAACTCCATTCATAATCAAAGCAATCGGGCAGACAAACCTTTTGTGGCCATCGACTGTGGAGCGCTGCCAAAAGAGTTGGCAGGCAGTGAACTGTTCGGGCACATGAAAGGCTCATTCACCGGTGCAATTGCCGATAAGCCGGGAAGTTTTGAATTGGCAAATGGAGGAACTGTATTTCTTGATGAGATTGGAAATCTGAGCTACGAAAATCAGGTGAAACTTCTCCGAGTGATTCAAGAGCGTAAAATCAGGAGAATAGGAGGGCAAAAAGACACCAATATTGATGTTAGAATAATTTCTGCGACCAACGAAAACTTGACACAAGCATTTCGAGATGGACGTTTTCGGGAAGATTTGTACCATAGAATCAATGAGTTCAAGATCGACCTTTTGCCGCTTCGTGAGCGGAAAGAAGACATCTTGACTTTTTCAGAGCATTTTCTGAAGCTGGCAAATCAGTCTTTGAATAAATCGGTGAAAGGTTTCTCTGAGGAGGTGATCCAGCATTTTATGGAATATCCATGGTACGGGAATCTCCGTGAGCTTAATAATGTGGTCAAGCGCGCGGTGTTGCTTTCCAAGGGTGATTTGGTCCAGGCAGACGCATTGCCCACTGAGATTTCCAAACCGAAAAATTTCCAAGTCCAGGAAACACAAGAATCAGAAGAAGACAATCATACGCTGCGATCAGCTTCAGTTGAGGCCGAAAAACAGGCAATTATTAGCGCTTTAGAGGCCAGCAGGTATAATAAGTCTAAGGCAGCCGACATGTTGAGGATTGACCGAAAAACACTTTACAATAAGCTCAAACTTTACAAAATCCAGGATTACTGACGTGAAAAAGCCTTTCTGGTCAAGATTTAAGATACAGAAGAAAAAACTACCCATGAATCAAAAAAGTCTTAGAATTCTTTTCGTTCTCATCATGGGTTTGTTGGTCCTTTTGTGTATTTGGACTTATTGGAACCTCAACAATTACATTCGGGCAGTTGGAAATATCAGGCAGATAAATACAACCTTGCAGACCAGCACTCATGTTTTATCCCTTATCAAGGATGCGGAGACTGGCCACCGGGGGTTTCAATTATCAGCAGATGAAGAATATCTTGATCCGTATTATCGGGCCAAGATTGAAATCCCCAGAGATCTGGCCAAGTTGGATAGTTTATCGGAATTAATCCCGCAGATCAAAGTTCCTGTCGACCAACTTGGGCTACTAATTGAAAATCAGCTTAGTACGATCGATCAAATTCTACAGTCTACCAACTGGAAAAGCACTACCCTGCAGGGAGAAGAATTGAGGCTATTGGGTGTGGGTAAGGAAAATATGGATGAGATCCGCAGAGTGGGGGACAATATCATCCTGACCTTAAGGAGGATGGTTTTGGAAGCGATTGAATACGAAGGAGGTTTCAAAAAATTTACACCGATCAATCTTCTGGTGATCGTTTTGATCGCTTTTGGAGGAATTCTGCTATTGTTTACACGAGCTGTAATGCTCTTGGATGATCGCGACAAAAAATCCAAGAATCTCGAAAAAGCACTGCAGGATTTGAAGGAAGAAACTCAAAATCGCATGCAAATCGGCGATCTCCTGAGGAATGTTTTGGACAATTCCCGGGATGGAATCATGGCTTTTACCGCTGTGCGGGACTCCTCAGGACAAATCTGTGATTTTAAATTTATCCTGATCAATGAAGCCGCAGCGCAGTTAACCCATCAAAATCAAGCCCAAATGTTGGAGAAAGGGTTTTCAGAGATCTTTCCGAATAATTATGAGCAACTACTGCCGGAATATGTAAAGGTAATCGAGTCTGGGATTGATTTCAGAAAGGAAATTGAGGTAGAGTTGGAGGGGAATTTAGTCTGGCTGAAGATCCTGGCAGTGAAATTCAACGATGGGTTGGTGATCACGTTTTCGGACATTACCAAAGAGAAAGAGAACGAACTCCAGCTTCGGAATTACACGCAGGAACTTATGCGATCCAATGAAGATCTGGAGCAATTCGCGTATGTGGCGTCGCATGACTTGCAGGAGCCACTCCGCAAAATCCGTTCTTTTGGAGATCGTCTGATTACGAAATATCACGACGTCCTGGACAGCACCGGAAAGGACTACATCGAGCGAATGCAGTCAGCCTCAGGACGGATGCAGAGTCTGATTGAGGACCTGTTGGCATTTTCCAGAATCACTCGAAGCAGTGAGCTTCCCGGAAAAGTTGACATGAAAAAGTTGCTAGAAGAGATTGATGAAGACCTTTCTGATCAAATCACGAGAGAAAATGCCAGTTTGGAGTTTCAAAAAATGCCATCAATCCTGGGAGTCAGGGGGCAAATTCAGAGGCTTTTCCAAAATCTCATCAGCAATGCCATAAAATTCAGAAAGCCTGAAGAAGATCCAAAGATCACAATCACCGGAGAAAAACTTTCAGCGCTGGATGTAACCGAAGAATTTTCCATTACTCCACGGTATAACAATTATGTTAAAATCACAGTGACAGACAATGGAATCGGTTTTGATGAGAAATATGCCGACCAGATCTTTAATGTATTTCAGCGGCTGCACGGCAAAAATGAATTTGAAGGAACCGGCATCGGTCTGGCCATCTGTAAGAAGATTGTAACCCATCATGGGGGCGTAATCTCCGCGAAAAGCACCGAAGGAATCGGCTCTCATTTTATTGTTATCTTACCTTCAATTAACTAAACAGAGATTTCAACCCACTCTATGAATAAATTAAATATCAAGGCTACGATTCTCATGGCAGATGACGATGTCGATGATCAAATCCTTCTTCAAGAAGCTTTAAAGGAAAATAATATACCCAATGCAGTTCATTTTGTGGAAAATGGAGAAGAATTGGTCGATTTCCTGTTCAAAAAAGGGAGGTTTGAATCGGTGAATTGCTCGCCAAGTCTGATCCTTCTCGATCTGAATATGCCAAAGATGGATGGTAGACAGGCCTTGAAATTGCTCAAGGAAGATCCTGTTTTGAAGAAAATTCCAATTGTGGTCCTGACTACTTCCAGGGCAGATTCTGATATTCTGGAATGTTATGACCTGGGAGTGAATTCCTTCATCAGCAAACCGGTGAACTTTGCGGAGCTTGTCGAGGTCACACGTGAGATCAGCAATTATTGGCTGGGCACAGTGACCCTACCCAAATCAAAATAAAAATGGTAACCGAGGAAATCAAGATCCTTCTAATTGAAGATGACGAGGATGACGCTTTCTTAATTAAAGAGTACCTCTCAGATGTTAAAAATTTCGTCTGTGAGCTTGATTGGGAGCCTAATCCTGAGCTGGGCAAACTTAAGGCCTTAAAGGGAAACTATGACCTTTTTTTGATTGACTTTTATCTCGGAAAGTCAACGGGACTTTCCATCATAGATTTTATTCAAAAAAATAAAATCCTGACTCCTGCAATACTGCTTACCGGGCGAAATGACGCCCAGATAGATGTGGAAGCAAGTATGGCAGGAGCCTTTGATTACCTTGTCAAAGGTGATTTGCGGCCGAATATCCTGGAGCGGTCCATCCGATATTCGATCAGGCAAGGCCGGATCATCCGGGAGCTGGACGAAAAGGAAAAGAAGTACCGATCACTCTTTGAGCGTTCATTGGATTGTATTTTTTTGGCAAACAGTAAGTTTTCCATCCTAGAACTCAACGATTCTTTTCTTAATTTTTTTGGATACAAAGAATCCGAAATAGAATCGCTTCATCTCAGTGATATCTTCCCAAACCCAGATCACTTTGAGTATTGTGTGGAGCAGCTCAAAGAGACGGAGGTGGTTAAGGATTTTGAGGTCACGCTCGTGACCAAAAATCAAGAATTAAAAACCTGCCTGTTCAATTGTGTATTTATCCCTGACCAAGCAGACGATTTTTGCTGCTATCAGGGAATAATCCGGGATCTTACCTTTTGGAAAAAGGCAGAATTGGATATGATGATGGCTGAGAAGCTCTCAATGACCGGTAAGCTCGCCAGAACAATTGCCCATGAAATCCGCAATCCTCTGACTAACCTAAACCTTGCTTTGGATAGTCTTTCTGAGGGTATTTCAGGAGGTGAAGAGGAACTCGTCCTATACACTGAGATTATTCAGCGAAGTTCTAGCAGGATAGAAAATTTGATCGGGGATTTGCTGAATTCCTCCAAGCCGAAGGAGCTCAAGCTGGAACTGTGTTCATTGCATAGGATATTGGACGATGTGCTGGAATTGGTGAGAGACCGGGCAAATCTTAGCGGAATCAGGATAATTGAGGAATTGGAAGAAGAACTTCCGAGAATTTTTGTGGATCCCGAAAAACTCTCCATTGCTTTGGTGAATATCCTAATAAACGGCCTCGAGGCCATTGATCATTCCGATGGCAAACTCCGGGTGAAAACTGAAATGAGAGGAAATTCAATCTTCCTCATTATCGAGGACAATGGGCAGGGAATCGAGAAGGAGAATCTCAAGAAGATCTTTGACCCATTTTTCACCAGCAAATCTGAAGGAACAGGTCTTGGACTTACTTCTACGCTCAATATCCTTTCCAGTCACAATGCCAGCATCCAAGTAAGCAGCACCGTAGGAAAAGGGACCCGATTTGAGATCGAGTTTCCGCTTCCCCAACATTAATATTTCCACTTCAGACCCCATAAAAAAGGCAGCCTGGTTAGTTCAGACTGCCTTTTGCTTTTACCTTCTTTCGCTACTTTCCAAATACTCTCGCTCCGAAAATCAGAGTGAGCAGGAACAGGACGATAAAAAGGAAAAATAAAACTTTTGCGATGGAGGCTGCTCCAGCTGCCAAACCACCAAATCCGAATATTGCAGCAACTATTGCAATAATGAAGAATCCTAAAGCCCAACGTAACATAGTGTTTTTGATTTAAGTGAATACTTTTTTCACTCCTTTATGAAAATTGAATGCCAAGCGTGAAACTCAGCCCTGAAGTGGGATTACCCATATGATAGACCTCGAAGTTGTAGAAAATTTTCCCCAGCATCCAGACAAATTCCCCAGTCTCCGAAAGCAAAAACTTCATTTATGAGGATTTTGAGCGGGTTTTCCGCTTGGCACCCTGCTTGAAAGGTAATGAGTAGAATTATTTTGTTTCACTAAACCACAATGAATATGAAGACGGACACAAAATTTAAAATCCAGGGTTCTTGGAAAGAGCTTAAAGGTAAACTCAAGCAAAAATACGCTGACTTGACTGACGACGATCTGCTCTATGAAGAAGGAAAAGACGAAGAGCTAATCGGAAGATTGCAACGTAAGCTGGGTATGACAATGGATGAAGTAAAAGAGGAAATCAACCGGATTTAATCCGTTGGGTTTAATCTTCCACAATTAACCAATACATATCATGAAAACGAAAGTGATTGCAATGTTGGCCTTTGCGGCAATCGGTGTTACAGCCATGTCTTGCGGGGAAAACAGAGCAGAAAAACAGGAATCAGAGCTTGTAGAAGTTCAAGAGGACTTTGAAGAAGAACGTGCTGAACTCCGGAAAGATTTGAGAGATCTCGAAGCCGACATTGATAAGAAAATGATCGACCTCGAGGCTAAGAAAGCAACAGCTGACGCTGAAATGAAGGTTGAGATCGAAGCAATGGAAGTAGAATTGCGACGTGAGAAAACTGAAGTAGGCAGAGCTATCGACGATCTGGAACAGGCTACAGAAAATACCTGGGAAGATGTCAAGACTTCCGTTAACAATACCACTCGAGACATCGAGAATAGTTGGAAGGAATTCAAATCCGACCTAAAAGACACCTTAGATAAGGATAATTAATGAGTGTT
Source organism: Algoriphagus sp. (assembly GCA_035458065.1). Lineage (GTDB taxonomy): Bacteria > Bacteroidota > Bacteroidia > Cytophagales > Cyclobacteriaceae > Algoriphagus. The sequence goes on from DATIAI010000163.1 coordinate 7,192, forward strand.
GGAGTAGTAAAAAGGGCTGGTTTTTAATCGGCCTTTTTTTTTATTCAGACTTGATGGCCGAGCCATTAAAGTTCATCACAAGTAGTCAGTTTCAGTCAGGAAATTCTCAGGAAGTCGGTCAGGAAGAAGGGCAATCTTGTCCCATATGTAAAATTTGAACAGGCGTAGCAATATTCCCATTCATCTGAAATAGAATCAATAGCCCAACTAATCGAGTTTCAAAATAGCATTCGAAGGGGGCTAGGAATTTTTTACACACTTTGTGGACTTTTTCTTACTCTGGTGGGGAATCAAGAAATCGCCAATTAAAAGGAATTTCTGAAATATAGAGTTGCTGCCAAATTAAATTTTTCAAATGTATATAGATGTGAAATTTGATCTCAATTCCCATCAATGGCTTTGATATTGAAGTACTTGAATAAACCAAAATACTCTAACTATGTCAACCGCAACCAATGAAAAAGCTACTCTGTCCAATCACTTGAACCTGGACGAAAAGCAAATGAAAAAGCTTCAAGGACAACTCAACGACCTATTGGCAGATTACCATGTTTTTTACCAAAATGTCAGAGGGTTTCACTGGAATGTAAGGGGCAATGATTTTTTTACCCTGCATGAGAAATTTGAGGATTTATATACCCAGCTCTATAAATCAATAGATGAGTTGGCCGAAAGAATCCTGATGATCGGATATCAGCCGGTCCATGCTTATTCCGACTATCTTAAAAGCTCCATCCACAAGGAAATTACCGACGTGAAAGACGGAAATCAATGTGTGACTCAAGTGATCAACGGACTGGGAGTCCTGATCTCTTCACACCGAAAGGCGGCTGAGTTGGCCGATGAGGCAGGAGACATTGCCACAGCTGATTTGTTGACGAAGTTCATCGCTGACCTCGAAAAACGGATGTGGATGTTTACCATGTACGGCAAGTAATTTCCAGCAAAAATGGCGATCTGAACAGGTCGCCATTTTTTTTGAGCTTTCCAATACTCGTCCTCTTCTAATTCTAAGATTAATCCATTTGAGCACTTTGCTCAAAATATTTGCAGGGAATTTCCAGATGCAATATGGAATGCCGGTAACCCCGGCATATTTTCATTCAGCCAGTTTTTAACAAATTCGGAACCACCCTCTTCGCTTGCAGAGTGGCCAATCTCGATCATGGAGAGCTCGATCCCTATTTCATTGGCGGCCCGGACATATTCTGGAGTTTCCCATTCATTGGATTCTCCACATACCAGGACATCAGGTTTTTCCTTCATGATGGATTCAATTTGCCTTCTGCCACCTACCGCTCCAGGCAGTAAAAGTACTTTACTGCAAGTCTGATTGAGGTCACCCACAAATCTCATGGCCGGTACTCCCAATTTTCCTTTGATATGGTGAATAAGGTCCCGGAGGCTGATTTTTGGAATAGTTAGGATTGGACTTTTTGCCTGGTAATATTCATTCCAACCTAGGTCCCCGACCACTCCGATCCGCACTCCATCATCCTGCATGCGGTGCACATAATCATGATTTCTCCAAAGCGTGATTTGATGCTCGGACATCAGGTCAAATTTCGCACGGAAAACCGGGTCATTCTGCAGGTAATCGGTCTCATCCTGTCCGGAAAAGAAGGTAGGTTCGTGCGGGATGATCAGATTGGCTTTGAGCTCGATTGCTTTTTTGATGATTTCCATTGTGGTAAACATGGTCGTAACCACACCTGTCACCATGGTGTCCCGAGAGCCGATTTTGATGGTATCCACTGTCTGGGTAAATGGGGCATTTGGAACTTGTGATATAAACGTATCCATGATATCACCTACTGTCCAGGTTTTTTGGCTTTCGGAGGCAAATGAGGAAAATGGATTTGCAATCACGCCGGCACCGATCAATGCTCCGGATTTAAGAAGAAAATCCCTGCGGGGGATTTGATTGTAAAAGCTCATTATTATCGGGTTTTTCAGTTATGGGGAGATAATTGAAATTCTTGGATTAACAATCCTCTTAAATTCAAAAAGCCTTGTTTTGACTCAAGGCTTTTGAAAATGAGAATTGAACTTTTTCTAGTTCACTTTAATGTTGGATATCCAAAGGGTTCGGACTCCATCCGCGTTGAAATGTTCGGTGGCAAATTTGAGTGGGCCTTGATTTTCTACAGTTTCCCAAGTGACTGGGCGACCATCCGGTCCGTTTCCTCTTCTGAATACCCATTCTGTAATCATCAGGTTTTCATCCAAATAGAGATCATAGGCATCGCCTGGAGTGTATCCCATTCCTGGAGCTTTTGGTTCTCCGGAGTTGTAGATTATGGTAAGTTTTGTAGAGTTGGAGCCTTTGATTGGGGAAGGCACATTTTCTGTGGTTTCAAAAGTATAGCCTGTGTCCCAAGCCAATTGGAAAGGCATCATCGCCCAATATTTGTCATTGATAAATGCCCCATCCTGCTTCGGCAGGGAATCAGCAGTTAAACTGTAAGTCAATGTAGTGTCCGGGCCGGAATAGGACACGGTGCTGTCTTTGATGTTCCAAATCCAGTCTCTGGATAATACATTGACTGAGTCGCGTTGCACATTCCAAGTGTAGGCGATAGAATTGACCTTGTCAAAATTCTCAAAGCCATAAGCTTTTGCCACTTTGAATGGAAGGGTATCAGGCATTTCCGGTTTTTGCTGACAAGAGCTAATCAACCCAAGAAAGGTGAGAAATAAGATAAAGTTTTTCATGATTGGGGTTTAGTGAATGGGGTATAAACTGGAGGTATCTTTCTTTGTTCAAGACTCTTATTTGAATTGCTGAAATCCAATCCGCTGATAAAGAGTCCTAACTAATATAGGAAATAGTAAATAGGATGTAATGACTTTGAAAAAGGCTTAGTGAAAAATTTTATTTTGTCTCTCAACTTAAACATAGGAAAGTTCACCTGTGAGCTTGGAAAAGGTGCATTTACCCCAAAAAATCTTTAAGTGTATAATCGAGATCTAAACTGTGGAATTATCAACTCCAGTTTTTTCTCTAAATCAAAAAAACTCATTCCGATAAGTGGATTCTGGGAACCTCATATTAAAAGGATCTACTTTCACAGCGAAAAGAGGAGATAGACCTCGGATATCCGGGAAGTAATCCGGATTTAAATCCATGCTTTTTATTTTTGTGATTTTTCCAAAACCGGTTCCTGTTGGACGGGTGAAATACTTCAGTTTATTCCAAGTTTGGCAAAGTCTGATGGGTAAAAATGCCGTCGACACCGGAAATGGAATTCCCCCAGTTTCAAATTCTGCCGAAAAAACTTCAACCCCATTTTTGAGGACGCGAATCCGATCCAGGTTTTTTTCTTTTACCCATTCAATTGGAAGAGTCTCCTTTGGGATTCCCCAATTGGCCCGCCCATTTTGGCTGCTGACCTCTGAGTCAACATAGATTTTGGTTATTGCCTGCTTTTTTGTCTTTCTGAATTTTCCCGGGATAAAAAGCACCTCGTGATAAGGTCCCACCGGGGTATTTTCATAATTGACCAACATGACGAAGCCCAATCCTCCTTTGAATTTTCCTTTTAGATGGTGCGGAAGATTTCCATGAGACTCAACCCATTCCTTCTTGAATTTATAAATCAAAATAATCCCTTCACCCTTTAGTTTCCAGGGTGGAGGGCTTTTGAGGACAAACTTTTTGTCCAGAAGTAGGGAATGATTTTCAGGCATAGGGAGATGGGCTTATGGAGGTCCAGCCTCCGTCCACAATCAGCGTTTGACCCGTTATATGTCTTGCCAAATCAGACAATAAAAATACCGCTGCTTCAGCAATGTCGGTAGTATTTGCCGGCCGACCCAAGGGGGTGAGCTTTGACCAAGTATTGACATAATTCGGGTCAGAAGTTGTCCGCTCCGTAAGAGTGGCGCCTGGGGCGATAGTGTTGATCCGGATACCAAAAGGAGCAAGCTCCAGCACGAGATTCTTTGCCAGCATTTCAATAGCTGCCTTGCTCATGGCATAGGCAGCTAAGTTTTCATGGCTTTGGTGTGCAGTCACGGAAGAAGTCAAAAGAATTGCTCCTCCATTCACTTGATCTTTCATAATCCGAGCGGCAGCTTGTGTCAGAAAGAATGTTCCGGCCTGATTGACTCTCATCACTTCCATGAAATCTTCCCGGGAATATTCCAGAAAGTTGCCAAAAAGGGTGATTCCTGCATTGGCAACCACCTGATCAATGTGCCCAAAGTGATGCATGGCTAATTCTACCAATTCAGAAATAACTTCTTCCGATGAGGAATCTCCAGAGCAACCAAGAACAGAGCCTTTTCCGATCCTGGAAAGAGAGGCGACGGCTTCTTCGGTCAGGCTTTTTTCCAAATCATTGAGGATCACATGAGATCCTGTTTCCAACAGTCTGCGGGCAATTTCCAGCCCTATTCCTTGGCCCGCTCCAGTGATAATAGCGACTTTTGGAGTTTTCATGGATGACATGTTTATAACTCTTAGGACCTGAAGGAAGTCAGAGCCTAAAGGTTTTAGATGAGAATTGAATTAATGGGAATCCCGCTTAACCTCCGAGCCGGAACTACCCTGCAAGAAATCAAAATCCACTCCTTCGTGAGCTTGGTTTACTTTGTCCAGAAAAAGATTGACATAGCCCCGCTCGTAGGGGAGTTTTAAAGGTTGAAAATTAGCTCGTCGCCTTTCAAATTCTTCCTCAGATATCAAAAGATTTAAAGTCCGGTTGGGAACATCCAAGGAAATCATATCTCCGTTTTGCACAAAAGCCAAAGGGCCACCTATTGCAGACTCAGGAGACACATGCAAAACCACCGTCCCAAAACCAGTACCGCTCATTCTTCCATCAGAAATACGGACCATGTCTTTAACTCCCTTTTCCAATACTTTTTTGGGCAATCCCATGTTACCCACTTCCGGCATTCCCGGATAGCCTTTTGGCCCCACGTTTTTCATGACCATCACGCAAGTCTCATCGATGTCTAAATTTGGGTCATCGACTTTGGCTTTGTAGTCATCGATATTTTCAAATACTACTGCACGACCAGTATGAGTCAGCAATTCCGGACTGGCTGCAGAAGGTTTCAACACTGCACCATTTGGACAGAGGTTACCTTTCAGAACAGCAATTCCGGATTCGGGTTTGATGGGATTTTCCAGGGTTCCGATCAGGTTTCTGTCCCAGCATTCGGCGTTGGAAATATTTTCGCCAATGGTTTTTCCATTGACGGTAAGGGCATCATTATGAAGGTGTTTTTGGATTTCCCGCATCACAGCAGGCAGTCCTCCGGCATAGAAAAGATCCTCTACCCAATGCTCACCGGAAGGTTGAACATTGGCTATCAATGGGATTTTGGAAGAGAAATGATCAAAATCGGTAAGGTCAAGTTCAACTCCGATCCGCTTGGCAATGGCGGTCAGGTGGAGGATAAAGTTTGTCGAACCACCAACGGCCGCATTGACCATGATGGAGTTCTCAAAGGCCTTTCGGGTCAGAATGGTACTCATTTTCATATCTTCTCTGACCATTTCCACGATACGCATTCCTGTCAAATGCGCCAACACTTTCCTTCTGGAGTCTGCAGCCGGAATGGTGGCATTATCCGGTAAGGACAATCCCAAGGCTTCCACCATAGCAGCCATAGTAGAGGCAGTCCCCATCGGAGCGCAATGCCCCACTGAGCGCGACATGGCAGCTTCGGCTTCGATAAATTCTTCCTGAGAAAGTCTGCCCATTTTAAAATCTTCGGCAAATCTCCAAATGTCGGAGGTTCCGATTCTTTTGCCTTTGAATCTTCCCACCAGCATTGGTCCTCCTGAAAGTACCAAAGCAGGCAAATCAACGGAAGCAGCTCCCATGACAAGCGAAGGTGTGGTTTTGTCGCAGCCACACATCAGGACCACCCCATCCATCGGATTGGCTCTGATGCTTTCTTCTACATCCATCGATGCTAAATTCCGGAAAAGCATCGCAGTTGGCTTGATTGAGCATTCTCCCAAAGACATCACCGGGAACTCGAGTGGAAAACCTCCGGCTTCCCAGATGCCTTTCTTGAGGCATTCTGCTAAATCTCTGAAATGTGCATTGCAGGGTGTGAGTTCGGACCAGGTATTGCAGATTCCGATCACTGGCTTTTCGCCTTCAAAAAGGTGATGAGGCAATCCCTGGTTTTTCATCCAGGATCTATAAATAAAACCGTCTTTTCCTGTTCGGCCGTACCATTCCTGGCTACGGAGTTTCTTTTTGGTCATAGGTTAATCTGGGTTGAGCTTAATGGCCCAGAAGTTACCAAAAATTAGGAAAAAAGGGTCATTTGGAAATGATAATTGGGGAAAAGAACTTTTTTTGAAAAATTCAAAAACAAAAAAGGAGCCGAATGGCTCCCTTTTTATTTATGGCAGGCGCTCGATTTTGGCGCCTAAAGCATTGAGCCGCTCATCGATGTTTTGATAGCCACGGTCGATTTGTTCAATGTTGTCAATTACAGAAGTTCCGTTTGCGGACATGGCCGCGATCAAAAGCGCAACTCCGGCACGGATGTCAGGTGAAGTCATTTTGATGCCACGCAGGGAATACTTTCTGTCCAATCCGATCACAGTCGCTCGATGCGGATCGCAAAGAATAATCTGAGCTCCCATGTCTATCAGCTTATCCACAAAGAACAGGCGGGATTCAAACATCTTTTGGTGAACCAACACCGTGCCTTTGGCTTGGGTGGCGGTAACCAGGATGATAGATAGCAAATCAGGGGTAAAACCCGGCCAAATCTGATCAGCCACAGTCAAGATTGAACCGTCGATGAAGGTTTCGATTTCATAATGTTCCTGGGCAGGAATAAAAATATCATCTCCGCGGAATTCCATCTGGATGCCCATTCTTCGGAAAGTCTCTGGGATTATCCCCAAGCGGTGAATCTGGCAATCTTTAATGGTGATTTCGGACTTGGTCATTGCCGCCATCCCGATAAAGGAACCGATCTCGATCATATCAGGGAGCATAGTATGGTCTGTCCCTCCCAGTTCCTTGACCCCTTCGATAGTCAGCAAATTGGATCCGACACCAGTGATCTTGGCGCCCATGCGGTTGAGCATATCACAGAGTTGCTGAAGATAAGGCTCACAAGCAGCATTGTAAATAGTGGTTTTTCCTTCCGCCAGTACAGCAGCCATTACAATATTGGCTGTACCCGTTACCGAAGCTTCATCGAGAAGCATGTAAGTGCCTTTCAGGTTTTTGCCATCGATGTGGAATATCTCGTTTTTGGCGTCGTAGTGAAACTGGGCTCCTAATTTTTGGAAACCAAAAAAGTGGGTATCCATACGACGGCGGCCGATTTTATCTCCTCCTGGTTTGGAAAGTTTTCCTTTGCCAAATCTGGACAACAGTGGACCGAGGATCATTACTGAGCCTCGAAGCGCAGAAGCTTTCTGAAGAAAATCCTCCGTTTCAAGGTAATCGAGATTGACATTGTCCGCCTGAAAAGAGTAGGACTCAGGCCCAAGCTGCTGAACTTTTACCCCCATATCTGACAACAGCTCGATAAGCTTGTTGACGTCGCGGATGTTGGGGATTTTATTGATGGTTACTTTTTCGGGAGTGAGAAGGACTGCGCAAAGAATCTGAAGTGCTTCGTTTTTTGCTCCCTGAGGAATGATTTCACCTTTTAATCGGGTGCCCCCGGTTACGCGAAAGGATGCCATTAATTTCTACGTTTTTTGTTGTTGTGGCCGTTGTTTCGGTGATTTTTTTTGTGCTGTTGGATTGGTCGCTTGTTTTTGGAATGCTCTTCCTCGATATGAGGGATTTTGAAATCCCTTCGGGTATTGGATTCGAAGAGTGCATTCTCTCTCACTTTTTCCAAGTCGATATGAAGCTTGCCTTTGGATAAAGTCTTGATATCATCCAGGATGATTCCGTCGTCAAAGTTGTCCCTGTTCCAGGTGGAGTGAAAGCTTCGCATCAGCTGACCGATGTAGATGATGGCGGATTCTTGTTCCTCATCATTTTCGATCTCGATGGCCTTTTCGATTAATTTTTCGATGTTTCGGCCATAGTGTTTGAATTTTACTTCACCTTTTGGGTAACCTACAGGCTGGGGTCTTTTTCCCAAAAGTT